>JAZDLP010000182.1:0-12091 GCA_043801885.1 Planctomycetota bacterium
TCCCGCGCCCTTTCAGGGCGCTTTAGCGTTTTGACGTCGTTGTCCTGTGGCTGAAGCCACAGGCTATTACCCTTCACGCTTTCAGCGTGAAGACGATGAGGGCGCGGGGAAAATCTCGGCTTTTTTACTCAGAGAAAAAGCCAAAATCCTGACCGCGCGTAGTATAATCGGTGGTTGAGCGAAGCGATACCACCAAAAATAGGAGGAATGAACAAATGAATTACAGAAAGTATGGGGATTTCAAAGTTTGTGGCCAAAGTCAAAAGTTGTCGCCAAAGGCGATCTGTTTTCTTTCAATCAGCAATCAGCAATCAAAAATCAAAAATTTCCTTTTGTTATTGTTGGCGTTTGCGGTTGCCACAGGCGCATGGGCGTCGGAAGAGGCCTTAAAAATCAAGGCGAAAGATTTGCTGAAAAAAAATAAAGAAGCGATCGTCTCGGTGAAGTTGGTCGCAACTACTCGTTATGTTTACGGCGGTCGAGAGTCCCATAAAAACGAACAGAAAAGCGAGATCGTCGGCACGGTCGTAGATCCCTCTGGTCTCACTGTCATTTCTAATACCGCAGTGAATCCTATGGACAGCATGGATTTCTTGTTTGACTCCGGGGGAGAGAAAATGTCAGTCAAGCCGGAGACCAATATATCAGATGTAAAGATCGTCTTGGCTGACGGCACGGAGATTCTCGCGGAAATGTCGCTGAAAGACAAAGATCTGGACCTGGCTTTTGTGCGCCCGAAAGAGAAACCAGCAAATCCGATGGCCTATATTAATTTCGCCAAGACCGCAGAGCCTGATGTCCTTGAAGATATTATCACTCTCGGTCGTCTGGGTCGTGAATTGAATCGCGTTTCTTCAGTGGGGCTGGGCATGGTGACGGCAGTCGTCAAAAAGCCGCGCACTTTTTACGTCATTGATGCGGTCACAGGCTTTACGTCCATGGGCTGTCCGGTCTTTAATTCCAAGGGCGAGACGCTCGGTGTGTCAGTCATGCGGCACAACCCCGTGAAAGGTGGCGGGAATAATTTCTTTGGGGGCACAAGCCCAGTGGTGCTCCCCGCCGAGGATCTGATGGAAGTGGCGAAGCAAGCGTTGGTGGCAAAGATCGCTCCGTCCGCGGAAGAGTCTAAGATCGAGAAAAAGTAACCGTTCACCGTAAAGCCACAGAGGACACAGAGAAGGAGTTGAATAAGATAACGAAACAGAAACACAGAAAAATTGTAATTGGTCAGGCAGACAAGAATGTCTGCGCTACGCTTGGCGTGGAGGCGCGAAAAACTATGCTGGCTGTGCGAGTAGAGAATGTATCCAAGCGGTATGGTTCCGGAACGCGTGCGGTGAACGCGCTGCAAGATGTAAGCCTGAGCGTAAAGCCCGGCGAGATATATGGATTGCTGGGCAGAAATGGAGCCGGAAAGACGACGCTGATCAAGCTTCTGTTGGACCTTACCCGGCCGACCAGCGGCAGTGTGGCGGTGATGGATCGTTCGCCGCGCATCCCGGAGGCGCGGCGAATTATCGGCTATTTGCCTGAAGACCATCGTCTGCCGGATTATCAAACGGGCGAAGGAGTCTTGCGTTACTATGCGATGCTGTCGGGCATATCTTCCGCTATATGCGATAAACGAGTTCCGGAACTCATAAAGCTTATGGGGTTGACGGACGCGGCTCGACGTAAAATCCGATCATACTCTAAAGGCATGAAACAGCGCCTTGGACTGGCGCAGGCGATGATTCACGAACCGGAGATACTCTTCCTGGATGAACCGACTGACGGCGTGGATCCGGTAGGTCGAGCGGAGATTCGGACGATTCTGGAAAAACTCAAAGCCAACGGAAGAACGATCTTTCTCAATTCGCACCTGTTGAGCGAGATCGAACGGGTCTGTGATCGCGTGGGAATATTGGAGAAAGGACGACTGGTCTGCGAGGGCACGATTGATGAATTGACCCGAGTTGAGAGCATTTATACGATTCATACTCTGCCGGAGCCGACCGCGGATGTCATCGAAGTTCTGAAGACGATGACTGTCGTCGTCAAGCTGTCCAACGGAGAACTGTCCGTTGAACTGGAAAAAGACGGAGACATTGATCGTGTTGTGGACCTGCTGCGAGCGCGTGGACTTAGCATTCGAGCCATCTCATGCAAGCGCCTGTCACTGGAAGATGTTTTCTTGCAGGCGATAGATAACGGAAAGAACGGGAAGGAGACTGCATCTTGAGACAACTGGCCGCGGTCTTGTACGACTCATACTTGGAATGCAGGGATCGAAGCGCGTTGCGCATTCTTTTGTTGCTCTCAATCTGTCTGATCGTTCTCTGTTTTGGATTCTCTCTCAAGATGAATTCGATGGACGTAGTACTCAAAACACAAGTCCATCAGTTTGATCTTTTTACCTCTCGCAACTCAGGGGGTACACGGGCAACGTTAATCAACGACATTTCACCATCTGTCGGAGAAATTCATGCGGTAACGCGGGAAGACCATTGGCCGACGGAACTTGACGATGGTTGGGTGGTAGAACTCGCGTTCTCCGACCTGGCGCAATTGGATATGCTCGCGAACCACTGGAGATCATTTAATAACCAAATCAGTTTGTTGAAACAAGAGCCAGCGGATCGAATTGCTTTCATGGAAGACCGTTTCAAACAATTTGGCTACAACCATGTTTGTGTTCGATTAGCCAAAGAGTCGCCACCGACGTATCGCGTCGCTGTAAAGTCGGACTATCCATACAAAATGATGAGCGCGGATAGCATGAGCTTGCTCTTTGGTTTAATAAATTTGCCCCAAGACTCGTCTATGTCTGTAGTGGAGACGATGGTTAATTTTGAAACAATACTGGCCGACGCATTCGCAGGGCTGATTGGTATGGTGGTGGTGATTCTCGTCTGCGCAGCCTTTGTGCCAAATATGCTCCAGAAGGGAACGCTGGCTTTGGTTCTGGCTAGACCGATAGGGCGAGGACGATTGCTGCTGTATAAGTATGTGGGCAGCTTGTGCTTTATCTTGATCATGGCGACCTTCTTAATCGGTGGATGCTGGCTGGGGCTTTCGATTCGGACAGGTTATTGGAACCCTTGGTTTTTGGCATGCATCCTGACGATAACGGCGCTGTTCGCAATCATACACTCTGTCTCCGTACTCTTCGGAGTCTTGACGCGATCTTCAACCGCAGCGGCGTTGTTAGCGCTAGGTGTGTGGATAATCAGCGGCGCCGTGGCGTCAGCCCGAGACGTAACGAAGTTTGGATTTGGAGAGCATGTGTCGAGCACATTGAAAACGACCATAGAGGTAGTATACACTATATTGCCCAAGACTACGGACATTGGCTATTTGAACGCGCTATTTCTGTCTAAATCTTCTTCGCAGGCCGTCATGCATCATGGTCTTAATAGAGTTCCTTCGATCAACTGGACTTTTTCGCTAGGCACCACCGTCGCCTTTACGGCAGTCATGTTGTTCTTGGCCGTCTGGTACTTTCGGCGGCAAGATTACTAACTGTTCACGAGCTGAAAATCGTCAATTCATCGCTGGCCCATTGCAGTTCTTTAATAATGCCTGCGCGCACATCTACTGTGTCGGCCTGGCCGGCCACGGTGTTCGCCGTCGCGTGGCCTTGACGCGCCAGTCGCGATAGCGTGTCCCACGTGTAAGTCTCCACGACAAAATTGTCGGTCAGTCCTTCGTTCAGCGCGAAACGAGCGGCCGGGCCGACGGTGTCGCGTGTGCTGATCAGCGCGCCATGCAGTTCCGCAAAAAGCGGCGTGTGAAAGTGGCAGCGCAATTCGGAGCAATCAGCAATCTCGAATGGCTGTCGGCGGCGCGTGTTCCACAGTTCAGGCAAGTCATGGAAACGCGTCAGCGCTCCGTTTCGCTGTCGCGCTACGACCTGATGCAAGTACCGTGGCTCATTCAACGCCTTCAAGTCGTTGAACGCTTCGACGTTTTGCATGGGTTCGGACAGCTTCAACGCCGCGGATAAATGTAGCCCGCTCACCGCAATGCCGGCCGCTTTGAACTGCTTTAGATCGTCCACCGGATCTTCAAACTCGACCGACTGATGACATAGATCAAGATTGACAGTGATAAAGCGCCTCGCGATCTCCTCGGCTTTGGCCGGCGTAACGCCAAGTTGTAACGGATACTTCAGTCGTGCGGTGGCCAGAATCGTCTTATAGTACTCGATAAACTCTGTCGTTGTTTCGCCTGTGGTTAGCGGTTCAGGTTCCAGACCCAGTTGCGCGGTATAACCGGTCAGGCGTTCAAGACGGAGCAGTTCGCGGGCGCACTCCGTTAGAAAATGCGCGCACTGTTCGCGCACTTCTTCGCCGTCTCCGTACAGTCCTTTGAATACGCCCGACGGCACACTGATACTGCTTTGGCGTCGTTCCACTCCCGCGCGCGCCATGAAGTGGGTCAGCGCTTTGGCGATTTTCAGGCTGTACAGCGCGCGACCGCCGTCGGTCCAAGGCGGCGAGTAAACCATTTCTTTGACGCGCGGCGCGTGAAAATCGGTGATTGGAAATGCGTTGATCGAAACGACGTCAAGTTTCAAGTCGTTCAATAATTGTAGAAATTGCTCACATGCCGGCGAGGGCGGCGCTTTTAGAATTTCGTCCGACAGCGTCGAAACGCTGGGCAGTGGTTCGTGACTGAGCAACTCATCCACTTGTCGCTTGCCGATGCGCAGATTAATTGCCGCAATCGTGTCGCCGCACATAGCGCGCGAGATCGGCGCCACGTGCGCCCGCAGCATCTCCGACAACTGCTCAAGCGACTCGGCCGGATGGACGTTGGTCGAGTAGGACAGATGGCAGTTTTTCAATCTCGCATTCGACATTTTTTGGCCACAGAGGACACAGAGAAACTCAGTATACGGTTACGTATAATTCAGTATAGGAATTTCGGAGACTGTAGCATCAGCACAGCGTTTTTTTGAGTTTTTTTCCGAGCCGCGCGCGTTAGCAAGCGGTCAAGCAGACCGCTCCCTAACGGTCGCGGCTCGGATATTGCTTAAAATGCTGTATTGCTGTACTGATGCTACAGTCTCAAAAAAAATCCTCTTATGCAGTTACCCAGCTAATTAGTTACTTGCGCCAGATTTCTCACGCGCTACGTTCAAAAATAGTAATCGTTCATTCAATTCTGTCTCTGTGTTCTCTGTGGCTCTGCGGTAAACGGTTATCAAAAGTAAATCAATTTGAGCTTGGTGGCTAATGACATTTTTCAGCTTGCTGGCGGCAATTGAAGAAATACCGGGTATCGAGCATGCCGCTCAGGACGACGGCTGGGGCATGGTGGTGATGACGGCGCTGATGATCGCGCCACCCATGGTGGCCATCACTCTAGCCAAATACTGGAAACGGCGGGGCGTCGAGATGTACATTCGCCGTATCCCCGGCATTGACGCTATTGACGACGCCATCGGTCGCGCAGTCGAAATGGGTCGTCCGATGATCTACACCTTTGGCCTGACCACCGTTGGGCCGCTGTTCTTCGCCTCGTTAGGCGTGCTTACTCATATTGCTCGACAAGCGGCGCGATACGCCACTCGTATTTTTGTGCCGCAGGTGGACATCGAGGTTATGGCGATCACGCAGAGCGCGATGCGAGAAGCCTTTCAGCGCGAAGGTCGCCTGGACGTGTATCATGAAGAAGACGTTCGGTTTATGTCGGATGAGCAATTTGCGTTCGCGAGCGGCTATATGGGGCTGGTTCATCGCGAGAAAGTAGCGGCTTGTTTCTTGTTCGGATCGTTCGCGGCCGAGTCGCTGATTCTGGCCGAAGCAGGTCAGCAAGTGGGCGCGATTCAGGTCGCTGGCACAACAGACAACGCTCAAATTCCATTCTTCATCACGACTTGTGATTTTACGATCATCGGCGAGGAAGTCTTCGCAGCGGGCGCGTATCTTTCTCATGACCCGGTGCAGCGCGGTTCGTTGCGCGGACAGGACGCGGCTAAGTTGATCCTGCTGGCCGTCATCCTGATTGGAATCTTTGTGGCTACTTTTAATCCGCTGGATATGACCGGAGATTGGATGCCGTACCGAGACTGGTGGGCGCGTCTGTTGGTGCCAGTGAACAATGAACAATGAACAGTGAGCAGTGAACAGAGTGGCCAAAAACGGAGATCTAGTATGGAGAAATTTGTTTACGCCAGCAGCGTTGATCAAACGACGCCGCTTTACGTCAATATTGCTTTTCAAGCGGATGGCAGACCCAAGCCGCTGCTGGTGGTTATGCACGGCTACAATGGTAATCGCGCCAGTGTGAATCTGGACATAAAGGAACTGGCCGAGAAGAACGTAGTGGCCCTGGCTCCGGACATGCGCGGATCAGGCGACTCCGCGGGCAAATGGGACTCCGGCGGCCTGGACACACACGATATTCTCGACGCTGTTTTGGCGGCGGTGGCTAGGTATCCGCGCGAGATTAACGCTCGGAACTTAAACATTGTCGGTTATAGCGGCGGCGGCGGCAACGCGATCGCCTGCGCTGTGCGTTTCCCGGATTTGTTTCAGACTTGTGTCTCGTTCTTCGGCATCAGCGATTACGGAGCATGGTATAAGTCCAGAGGCCGAATAGATTGTAACGAGCGGATGGAACAAGCGCTTGGCGGGCCGCCGGATAAGGCACTCGATATGTACGTCGCGCGCAACGCCAACGCTGCCGCCGGTAATGTGATGGCTAAGTTGCATTTCTTCTGGGACGAGCATGAAACTCAGTGCCCGCCGGCTATGATTGAAGAGTTCATCGCTAACTACAAGCAGGCTGGCCTTGATAGAGTCGCAGTGCATATCAGTAAACGTGCGGACAAAGACCGCTGGACTCATAGTAACCGTGTCAGCAACCGCAATCTTAGTCACGCGGACGTTCTTTTCCTACCCGACGTATTGGCCGGCACGATCTCGCCGTCGCTCCCCAAAAAAGGCAAGTTGGTGGTGAATGGTTATCTGGTCACACGTCACTTTGCCGTCTTTATTGAGAGCGGTCAGCAGGGGCGCGTCGTGATCGAATACGATGTGTCCGACGCGAAACCAGCGATCAAAGTGATAGAAAATCCGCGACAGTACAAAGTACGGATCGAGAAATCGCCGCTGACAACGCTGCCATGACATCAACTCGATGGCTCAACGCCTAGCCATCTATAGTTCTTATGAGGCACTAATAGAACCCATTCGGCTGTCTGTTTTCACGGAACATCTTCAGCATATTTTGAACTTCGGACACTTCGAGGTTAATAGACGAACGCGGTGACGGGATATCAACGAAGAATGAGAAACGCGCGTCCTTCAAGGAATCAATCGCCGCCAACGCCTCGATACCAAAACGTCCAGCGTAGAATATGTCCGCAATCAGACGATTCTTGACAAAAATCAAACCTTCGCTCGCCGAACCGTCAATTTTCAAGACGCCTTCGCGATTGCCAATCAACAGAAGAATTTTAGATAGATCAAGTTCCTGCAGCAAGCCCTCCATCACCGGCTTGATCCCCTTCAACCACGGCTTGCTGACCGAAGGAACGCTAGATATCTCTTTATTTGCTGAAGATACAGCGGTGACGGGCGCGTCCTTGCTTGATCCGAGTTTTAAAATACTCTCCACGCGAATCTGTTCTTCCAATACCTCGAACGCGCGATGCGTTTTGCGTCGCAGTTGAGTCGCTGACGCAGCTTGAGTAGTCGGCACGGGCAGCGGTACAGGCGACGGCGCGGGAACAGATGGTAGCTCCATCATAGTTTCCGTCGCCACAATACCGCGCGCGGCAACAAGAGCGAGGCGGGCGATATCCGGATCCTTCGTTTGGCGTAGGCGTTCCAGAGTTTCGGCTATTGTCGGATCTTTAAAAAAGCGGCCGAGAACTTTGATGGCCGCCATCATTACCGACTTGGGAACGTGCGGTCCGATAGCGGTTAGAATCAGCGTGTGACCACGTGGCGCTACCAGCTTCAGCGCTATCGGAATAATCTCTTGCTTGCCTGCGGAGTTCAGCGTTTCCAGCAACATGACGATAAACGCTTCTTCCATTGGGAGCGTATTGATGGCCGTCTCCAGCTCGGCCAGGAGCGAAGTCAGCGCCATTCCGTGCTGCAACTGCGTCAACGTTACGACTAACACACGCCGCCGATTAGTATCAGTCTCCTTATGTAATGTTTCAACGAGCACGTTCACAGCGAATTCATCGTCACGTTGTCGGATTAGCGCTAATGTATGATTGCGCACTTGTTCGTCGGTGTGACGCAGTAGTGTCGGCAACAGGCCGGCGACCTGCGATTCATCGCCCATCGAATGCGCCAGCGTCAGCAACCGCAGCGTCGCAGGCCCACTCTGTTCATGCTCCAGCATTGTAAAGAACTGTTGAGCCGCTTCTTTTCCGAACACAGGCAGACAGGCTACAATCGCCGCCGTAATCTGCGGATCGGTTTCGATGCCGAGCTGCGCGACTATCGGCAACCAAACGTCCTTTCCCAGAATTTGAGCCATCTGTCGCGCCGTTTGAGCTTGCGGATCATTGCCAAGCAGGTCTTGCGCCAGCCGTTTGCCGAAGTCGGACTTAGCCAGCGCTTCTCGCGCATGGCGAGCCAGGTTGATGTTTTCGTCCCGCATGGCCACGCGTGAGCTTTCTTCAAGACGGGTAATCCAGCGTAAGTGTTCCAACGCGCGGTCAAAATTACTTATTTTGTAATGATGCTCACAGCGTTTGCTCAAATGCGCCAGCAACAACTGCATGACCTCGTCGCAGGTCTCGTGCATGCCGACTTCCAATAGCGCATTCTCCAGGATATTCACGGCTGCTGACGTCTGCTCCATCGAACGATCAAGCAGGGATGATAGGCGCTGCACAGCCGTCGCGCGTGCGGATTTTGTCACGGCCTGCAACGCGCCGGAGATGTGTGTCATCAGTTGTTTTGCTTCCGTCTCTTTCCCGGCGACGGACAGTTCATCCAGCACGTCCACGATTTGAGTGAACATCTGTTCATCTAACAGCGCATTAGGCGACTGAGTCAGAATGCCTGCCAGTCGTTCGACAGCCGAACCACCTCGCAAGGCGCTATATGCCTGCGCCAGCCAGTCGGGGAACAGCGTCGCCATCGTCGGCTCAAACGGCACCGTCGTCAAAATATCTTCGGCGCGCGACTGGTAAGGCTCGACGACCAATGCGATCAGATCGCGCATGGCGTCCGCGCTTCCGGATGACTCCAACAATCCTTTCTCCGCCAGTGGCTTGGCTAGCTGAATAATGGCGTTCAACAGTTCATTATCACGCTGTGGCAGCGCCACCATCTCTCGATACTGCTCGTTGACAGGGTCCTTTAAATGGTGAATCGCCGTGATCAGCAGATTGCCGAGCATGTGAGGGTCTTTTTGCAGCAATTGCTCGGTAACCTCAGCTCGCAACTGTTCACGCGAGATATGATCATTCACGTGTTGAAAGATTTTGATAAAGCTATCCACAGTGCCGCCAACGGCGGTCTGCGCCATGAAATTAGCCAGTCCTGGCATGCCGCCTTCGCTGCTGCTGACTACTTTTTGTTCTACGCCAATTGACACCCAATGCAGTTCGCCCATCCGAATGTGAACGATGTCTTGATCGCGCAGATACTGACGAATCCTGGCAACATCGTCGCTGCCAAACTTCTTGCGAGCGAGTATCTGCAAGAATTTCCCCAGTTCTTGCACGATCAAACTTTTTTCGAAGCACAGACTGCTGATAGATGCCGCGTTCAGGACTTTTTCGATTTGTTCGAGAGTGGCGCGGGCAGCCCTTGGCATTTTAACCCGTTCGCCGTTGATCAGCGCGCCCATCTGCGACACGATGAGTGTAAAATCGCCGATAGACTCCAGCAGATTATTCATCGCCGCGAACACATTTTCAGATACTTTTTCGAATTGTTTTGTCGCTATCTCGTACAACAGAGCTTGGGAAAACCCCAGCCGCAATTGTTGCAGCATCTGAATGGCGAGCGTGTTTTTAGCCGAATCCAAATCGCCGGTTTTAACGTTCGCGGCAGGCGCCGTTGTGCCTGAAGACGCGGATGCTTGCGGTTTTTGAAGATTGGCGCTAATTTCCATTGAAGTATAGGAATTCCCAAGTTTGTTGCCTAGTAATTATTCGCCTTTCATTCGTCCCTCATCATTTTTTTTTATTCCCTTCTTTGGCCGCGTCACGCACATCTTGGCGGGCGCGGTCGAGAGCGTTGCGGTCGAGTTGCTCTAACTCCGGCTGCTTTTCCTTAAAAATCCGCAACGCTTTCACCAGCGTCCAGTCGGCGGCGATGAAGCCGAGATGTCCGCCGTTGGGCAGAACAATCAAATTTTTCCCTTGATCCGCAGCTTGAGCAGCGGCGATGTCTTCACTTGTAACGAACGGATCGTTGGCTGCCACCACCGCTTCCGCATATCCGGGCAGGCGTGGCAATATCTTGACGAGATCCGCCATCTCCCAAAGCTCTTCGACGCTTTTTACTGCGCCCTTCTTCTGCCAGTAGGGGAAAGTGTACTCTTCGATAAAGCGCTCGAACCCGGTCGCCTCAGCCCACGTACCGCGATGCTCGCCACTCTCTTCACTAGGTAGAATTTTTAGATTGTAGGCGCGGTCGTTGCGTTCGACGACCTGTGTAAGGCCATCGCGGAACGCGAATCCAATCGCCGCGCGCAAGTCCGCCGCCTTGAACGGAATAGTCTGTCCTTCCGCCACCGGACGGTGCGACATAAACTTTTTCCCTAGCTCGATCATCGTCGTGTTCCACCGATCTTCGATGAAGAAACGGTCCACAATGCGCGCGGCTGTCTTGAGTTTAACCGACGGCGAGAGCGCTAAACACCCGGACAGCGCAAATGGCAGCTTGGCGGCTTTGGCCTTGGCGGCTAACAGCAGTGCCTGAGTTCCACCAAAGCTCATCCCGATCACGCCTATTTTATTCACTTTCTTGCTGGCTTCGGGCGTCTTCAGAAAAGCGGCGATGATCGCGGCGATCTGATCGGCTTCGGCGTCGAAATTTCCAACCACACCCTGTCCGCAGAATGCTGGATACTGCGGCGTAAAAGAGCTGTCGAAAGTCAGCACGTGGTAACCGGACTCAGAGTACCAATACGGGAACAGATCGCCCCATGGGCCGGTTACTTTGCCATCCATGCCCATCAAGATTACGACCAACGGCGCCTCGTAATCCTGCAAAATCGCGTAGATGGGCGCTTCCTTTTTGAATCCAGCAACTTTCAGTTTGAGCTTCTTTAGTTTCTGAGCGTTTTCTGGAATGCCGAATGTATTCATGGCTGTAACGGTCGAATACAAGCCGTCGGAGTAAGGATGGCGATACTTTGGCAAAGCGGCAAAACTTCGCTCTTGAGCAGGTCTGATATCGTCGCTTTCATTGCCCTTTTCTTCGGCAGGCAGATTGACGGCCAACATGGCCAGCGCTACGACCACCGACAAAACGTGAAGGAGATTTTTGATTTTTGATTTTTGATTTTTGATTGAAGGAAAATAGATCGCCTTTGACGACAATTTTTGACTTGGGCGACCAACTTTGAAATTTCGTAATCGTTCACCACAGAGCCACAGAGAACACAGAGACTTAACAACATGTGGGCACAAAATAAAATCAGATGTGTCTCTCTGTGTCCTCTGTGGCAAAATAGCCTGAACGGTTACGAAATTTCTATACTTTAAAATTATCCACCTCCTGACATACGTCGCTCAAAGCGATCTTTTTTTCTTCGGCTCTTCGGAAAAATCTGTGGGTAAAAAACAGAGTATTTGATTCAACCAGCAATGGTTGAGTTTATAAGGCATGAGCTGCTCAAGAACGCGGGCTGAGGAGCACTCATTCGTTTAATGCCTCCGCCTGCCTTTTTCAGCGTCGTTCTTGAACAGCCCATGCCTATAAACTCACGAATAGCTAACCCACGTGTTATGGCACATACTACGACGTTTACCTGTGCCCAAAGTTACCCACAGTCACTATGACGCTGCGCGTCACCCGGAAAAAATGAAAATACGGCGCACACTGCGGTATTTCCGTAGGGGCACGGCATGCCGTGCCCCTACACGATTACAAAAATAGCCATTCACGACAAACGACGG
>JAZDLP010000202.1:0-14150 GCA_043801885.1 Planctomycetota bacterium
CTTTGAGTTTGGCTTCCAATCCAATGATATTCCAGTATGCCATCCGAGCTTCTGTAACAACCTTCCACTCCGCTGTCATGATTTCGGCCATGACCGCTTGTTGATTAGCTTTTGCCGCCGCTCGCTCTCCCTTGCGTTCACTCCACCGCAGCACTTCAATCGCGAGATTAGCTTCAATCGCGCGTCCGGGTCCTTTCGTGTCTCCCTGTATCTTTCCGTCGAACTCGGGATTTGGCCACAACCCGGCGATAATAAGCTGCGCGGCCGCCAGGTCATGTTCCTGGCGTTTTGCCTTCAACTGTGGATTGAGAAACATGGTCGCGACAGCCACCTCGTTCTCGTCCAGGCCGTCTGATGGATTGAACGCCTTTGGCGCATGCGGTTCGGTTGACGATGAATCCTGCGTCAACACATCATCCAACGTCACTCGCTGAATCTGCTGAAGCGTCAGTTGGGGATCAAGCGGTTTGGGTTTATAGCGCGCGCAACTTGAGCTGCCGCATACCAGTACGATCACAAACATAGCCTCGCCATAGCGCTTTATCGCCATAATTTCTCCTCAATAAGAAATGACAGTAACGTGAAGGACAACAGATGCGTGACCACCATTCGACAACATCGTTAGAATATGTGCCGCGTGAATGGCCTGCTCTAAATCGTGAGGATCAGATATTTAACTGCGGAGTTCGTGCTGGCGGGGATAACTGAATAACGCACGAAACAACGGTTACACTTGCAAAAGAATTAAAGAAAAGAAATTTAGCAGTGGTGGAAGGATTTTCTACACACGTCAAACTGTCGGTGTTCTGATTAGAAGGACATACGTCGGCAAAACCGATATCACCACAGGCTTTTGCGCTGGATCTATGGCTGGTTGTCTTGCGGTTTTGGGAAATCGGCAAGCACGTCGACGCTGAACATTGCGAGTCTGCAAGCTCAATGGCGTCAGAACTTCTGTCCAGCTCATGACAAAAACAATGGTGCGAGAATCCTGCAAAAATTAGTGCCGCTAACAATGCTAATCACATATCATATTTTCTTATCATTTAATAAAACGCACGTCAAATATAATTCTTATAGGAATTCAAAAAAAAGTGTTGTCTTGATTTGAAAGCTGGATTTTCACTTACGCAGAGCATATATTATTAACCGTTAAAATCTTTGCGCAACGCAAAGATTTTGATGGTTGAATTGCAGGCGAGACGCCTGCGCTACGGTACTGTACTGTACTCAGAGTGGTCTTAAACTAGGAGCCGTCATGTTGCACACATTGCGATTATTTAGGTATAGGAATTTCAAGGTTTGTCACTCAAGGCAAAGTTTGTTGCTCAAAAAAACTTTTTTTCCTTCAATCAAAAATCAAAAATCAAAAATCAAAAATTACCTTATCCCATTAATTCTTCAATTCTTTGTGTTGATCATTATTCCTGTTCGTGGCGAGGAATCGTCTCCGCCGAAATCGGGGAATCCTTCTCAGACGGTGAATTGGGATCGCCACCTTGCGGATTTTCAGAGCGCAGTAGCCGAAAAGCAGGTGGCGGCGGCGCAGGTGTTTCTGGAATCGGGATCGTCCGGCTATAATGAATTGGGCGCGCTGCTGAAGCATGCCGACGCGGACGTGGTTAAACGCGCTGCGGCATTGCGCGAACAGATCAATCGACGTTCCATGCAGCTTTTCAGCGAAATGGCCGGGCGGCGCCAAAAGGTAGATAGCGAGCCGTTGACCGCGTCCGCGCTTCAAGAGTTGCATAAAGGTTGGCTGCGCGTAGCGGCCTACGCTCCTCAGAGCTCATTTAAACAAAATTGTTTTCAACAAGCCGTTGAGGCGCAGCAGCTTGCTCAAACAGTGGAAGCAACTAACAAAGAGTTGGCTTTATTGGACGAAGAGCTGAAGAAGCTGACGAACGAACAAACCGTAGGTCGCGCTGCCACTCAACTGAGTCGCGCCAATGCTTTGAAGATGCTGCAGCGTGATGCGGATGCCATCGGCGCCGCGCAGGCAACGTTGGACATCGGTGGCAAGGAATGCCGCCATGCGCCGGCGGCGCTCAAACTGCTGGTCGAACTGCATTTGCGACGGCAGGATTTGAAAAATGCGGAAGTTTTCTCTCGTCGGATTCTGCAAGATCACCCACGCAGTCTGGAAGTAAAATTCGCGCATCAGTCGCTGATGGATCTACTGGTATGCGGCGACCGCTGGGATGAGGCTTTCCAGCAGGTGAAAAGTTTTATCGGCGCGTTCCCGCTGGATAGCGACGCGCAAGATCAAGCGTACTCATTGCTCGAATCGCTGATGAATGCGGATGATTACAACCGCGTCGCGGCGTTGACTGACTGGCTGATGAATATCTTGCCGATGGATCGGCTGACACTGGATGTGCCGAAGTATGCCGGTGGTTGCAGCGAGTACGTTCTGAAAGATCAGGCCAAAGCCGCGCGCATATACAAACTGATTCTGGATAAATTCGCGGACGTCGTCAGCGCGGCGGATATGAACGCGGCGCTGTCCCGCGTACAAGTCAAAGCCGAAGGCAAATTCCCAAAAGAACCCGTCGAGACTGACGAAGGCCCTGCGGGAGCGCTGGCTAGGCTCCTGAAGGCCGTTCGAGATCGCGACAGCAAAACGTTGGCGCTCGTGTTGTCAAAAGATCAGGCGGAGCAAGCCGAACAACTGCTCGCCGCGGAAAATTTTATCTCTTCAATCACATTTGCCGACTATATCGTAAAAGCGACGAAGGTCGCCGAAGATGCCAATCACGCCACTCTGACTTTGGATCATTATACTCCTTCGGCGGCTCTACCCGAGTCTATGGAGCAGACCGCTGTCAAAGAAGACGGACAGTGGAAGATCGAATGGAAAAACCAAAAAGGCGATGAGAACGACAACGCGGTTCAACCATAAAGAATATACCATGCGTGGTGAAAAACGAGCTTCTGTCCCCATTGGGGAAAAATCGTGAATTTCACCCGCACGCGGTATAACCCCTGCCGCGAAGCGGCAATGGAAAATAGCCCCTGCCGCGAAGCGGCAATGGAAAATAGCCGTTTGCCGCGAAGCGGCAATGGAAAATAGCCTGTGGCTTCAGCCACAGGAGGGAAGAGATAGTTGTTTTTTACCCGCCCTGAAGGGGCGGAGGATAGAGATTCGTTATGGGCAGCACCTTAACACATCTCGTTTATCACATTGTATTTTCGACCAAAGGACGACAACATATTGTTGCCTCAGCCCTACGCGAACAATTGTATCCGTACATCGGGGGTATTATTCGCGGAGAGAAGGGCATTATGCTCAAGATAGGTGGTACGACAAATCACGCTCATATTCTTGCGTCATTACCACCATCTTTGTCCGTTTCTGAAGCATTGCGTTGTATTAAAGGAAACTCTTCAAGATGGGTCAACAAAGGTAAAAGAACGATAGTTGATTTTGAGTGGCAACGTGGTTACGGGGCATTTACAGTGAGCGAATCTATGGTGGCGACGGTGTCAAAGTATATCGAAAACCAAGAGAAACATCACGGGGACAAAAGTTTTGAAGAAGAATTCTTACTCCTACTGAAGAAACATGAGGTCGGATTTGACGAACGTTACGTCTGGGACTAAGGTTCCCGCGCCCCTTCAGGGCGCGCTGGCGATTGGGTATCATTGTCCTGTGGCTGAAGCCACAGGCTATTTCCCTTTGCCGCTTCGCGGCAGTGGTTTCGGCTACAGTTTGCCGCTTCGCGGCAGTGGTTTCGGTTACCCTTTGCCGCTTCGCGGCAGTGGTTTCAGCCACAGGCGATTATTCTTTCAGCGCAAGAGCTTATCCGACAAACCACGACAAATTCAAGAGAGATACTACATATTGTTGTCGTAAATTTATTTAATACAATATGCCGTGCGTTGGAATCGGGCTTAAGTATTTGTCGGACAAGTTCGTAATAACATAAATGGGCAACCGTTCACTGCAGAGGGCGCAAAGGACACAGAGAAGGAAAATCTTATGAGTTTCTCTGTGTTTTCTGCGTCTCTGCGGTGAAATAGACTGAACGATTACATATAATGAGGGAATCAAAAATGACTCCGAGAGAACGCGTGCTGGCGGTGCTTCATGGCCGGAAGCCGGACAAAGTCCCGTTTACCATTTATGAAAACAAGATTCCGCAATGCGCCGTAGAGCGCCGGCTGCGCAACGAAGGCTTGTGCATCGTAAATCGTCGGCAATCCAGTGTCATTCAAGAAACACCGAACTGCGTTCAAGAAACGCTGCGTTATTCTGAAAACGGGCAACCACGCGAGCGCACGGTCATCCGCACTCCCGTCGGCGAAGTCTCCTCGATCCGCCAACCTGCTGAGGGCACCGCTTGGACATTAGAGAAATTCTTCAAACGCCCTGAGGACTATAAAGTTCTCCACTTTTTTGCCCAGGACACGCAGTATCGCCTTAATTACGAGGCTTTCGTCGAGGCCGAGAAATGGATGGGGGAAGATGTTATCCTGCGGGATAGCGTAGGCACCTGCCCGCTTCATGATATTATGATCCACTGGATGGATGTAGAGATATTTTCGCAGGAATGGGCGGAGCGCCGCGATGAGATACTCAAGCTGGAGAAAGTGATGCGCGAGAAACTTGTTAAAGTTTTTCCGCTGCTCGCGAACGCGCCAATCACGCACGCCGGTTTTAGCGGCAACGAAGTGCCCGAAGTTATGGGGCCGCCACGCTACAAGGAATTCTGCATTCCGCTCTTTAATGAGTGCGCGGAGGTGTTCCATAAGAAGGGCAAGCTGCTGTGCACGCATCTCGACGGCAACAATAAGCCTTGGGCGGACGCTGTTGCGGCGAGCGGCTTGGATTGCATCGAAGCGTTTACTCCCGCGCCGGACACCGATATGACCCTCGCCGAAGCTCTTAAAGTTTGGCCAAATAAAATTCTCTGGATCAACTTCCCGTCATCAGTGCATCTGTACAGCGCTGCGGAGATCAAACAAACGACGCGCGAGCTGATTGCCGCCGCCGGTGAGACAAATCGGCTGATTATCGGCATCACTGAAAATATTCCCGCCGACCGTTGGCAAGAAAGTTTGTCGGCAATCTCGGAAGTCATCAACGAAAGTTAGTAAGTTTAGATATGCGGGCACTGCAACGTCCAAGAGAACTGCGTTGGTACCATGCCGCCGGCATTATGTTTGGCGACTGGGGCACCTCGCGTCTTTACGTGCTAGGTTTGGCATTCGTCATGTCATTCCACAGCTCGTTCTGGTACGTGGCGGCGATGTGCGTAGTAGTAACGCTGGTCGGCTTTGCTTACACAATCGTTTGCGCTCATTTCCCGGATGGCGGTGGCGTGTATTCCGCGGCCAAGCATTATTCGCCAAACCTGGCCGTAGTGGGCGCGTTGCTATTGATCGCCGATTATACGATCACGGCGGCCATGAGCGCATATGCCGGCTTCCGTTACATATTGCCCGATTCAGCGCCGGCCGACTACGCCATGTATGCGGCGGTGCTGGTTATTATTGGAATCGGAGCGCTGAACACTGTCGGACCACGACGCGTCGGTATTTTAGCATTGCTGGTTGGCTTGGCGTCAATGATTTTCTACTTGGTTCTTGGCGCCTGCTGCCTGTTAAAATCCGGGCCGGCGATCATTCATACGCCAGTTGAACCGCTATGGACGCAGTGGAGTCATTTCATCTACGTTATCCTGGCGCTATCGGGCGTCGAAGCTATCGCTAACATGACCGGAGTGATGGCTGAACCAGTTGCCAAGAACGCGCGCAAAGCCATCTTGGTAGTGCTGGCGGAAGTTGTCATTCTTAATCTGATAATGGCCTACGCGATGAATGCGTTACCGGACCTGATCAGTATTGCGCCCAGTCAGTTACCGGAAGCTGCGCGCGCGGATGTTCGCGACCATATGGTTAAAATTTTGGCGGGTCACTACGTTGGCCCCTTGTTCGCGGCAATCTCCGCGCTCTTTTTCGGCGCCCTCTTGATTTCCGCGGCCAACACGGCTATCGGCGGCATGATCAGTATTCAGTTCCTACTGGCGCGAGACAAGGAACTGCCGCACTTCTTTACCAAACTAAATCGCTACGGTGTGCCTTTTGGCGGATTGATCATCGCCACCGCTCTGCCTGTTATTGTTCTGCTCATTGTCGGTAGCAATCTGGAGATGTTGGCTGATCTGTACGCCATCGGCGTGGTTGGAGCAATTGCCATTAATCTAACATCCTGTGGTATGAACCGGAAGCTGTATCTCAGTCGCTGGGAGCGTGCGATAGTGTTGGGAGTCGGCATTTTGATGTGTCTGATTGAACTAAGCATTGCCTGGGAGAAGCCTGCCGCGTTGATCTTTGCGTCCATAATACTGGGAATTGGCTTGCTGGCTCGGCACGTCACGCGCCGCGTCATCGTGCCGGCGCCGGAAACACCGGTCATCGCAACCGAATGGCACGTCACGGTCCCAGCCACAATGCCTCGTCTGCTGGTGCCAACGCGCGGCAATCCGAAACTGTGCCAGTTCGCTATCAGCTATGCCAAAGGCAGAGACGCGGCGGTCTTCATGTTGTTTGTGCGGGAAGTGAGACTAAA
The DNA here is from genome assembly GCA_043801885.1 of Planctomycetota bacterium. Taxonomy (GTDB): domain Bacteria; phylum Planctomycetota; class SZUA-567; order H5-PLA8; family H5-PLA8; genus JAZDLP01. The sequence continues at coordinate 6,575 of JAZDLP010000202.1, forward strand.
ATTTCGTGATCGCGGACCGGTGGCACCCGAGCATATGACGCTGGCTAATGATCAGGAAGCGCAGACCATCTTCGCTCAGGCTAAAGAAATGTGCGATCAAGCCAACGTGCCGATGGTGCCGCTGTATGCCGTGCACGATTCGCCAGCCGAACTGATTTTAGATCACGCGGCCACGCTTGGCGTGGATGCCGTGATCATGGGTATCTCAAAGCGCAGCGCGTTGTGGAATACACTCCGTGGCGACATGCTTCGGGAAGTGATCGACTATCTACCGGAACAGATACCGTTGCTGATTCATGCTTGAGATATATTGTGAGTGGGCTTATCTGGTTTACTTCGCTCTGTTCGTCTTGGGCGCGATTCTGTTGATCGGACAGGTGCTGTTGCCGACGGAGATGACATCCAAAAGCCTGACGCGTAGTCGTCTCAAACCCATCTGGAATTGGCTGATCAATTATCGTCGCGTAGTGGGCCAGGGGAGCGCCATATTGCTGTTGGGACTGTGCGCTATCAGTCAGCAGATTAGTATTGATCACAAACGCGGTTTTATCGCAGACCAGGAAAAGCGCTACGAAGCTCACCTGAAAAAGTTGGCGCGAAGCAAAAACAAGGACGAGGCGCTGCGCGCGCAGTATCTGTATATGCCCGAAGGCGACTCGCTGATCTATCTGAGTCTGGGCAATATCGGCCTGGCTGCGGATTACGTCTGGCTGACCAGCTTGCAATATGTCTCCAGCGCCTTCCGTCGCGGGCAGAAGTTCGAGATGTTATCGCGATTCTATCAAACCTTGCTGGAACTGAACCCCACTTGGTCGGAAGCCGCCATCAACGCCGGCAAGATTCTCTCCGCGTTGGAACCGAATCGTTACCGAGTCGAAGACTTCTATAAAAAAGCTATAGTCAATAATCCTGATAACATACGGATATTCTATGAAGCCGGATGCCTGTTCGTGGTGCCTCCGCTGGACCACAAGCAGCAAGCCGACTATGCCAGGCGTGCCGTCTCATATTTTGATCGGATGCTGTTTAAATTACAGCGTCTCCCACTCAACCACGAGACTGCCATATTGATCCGAAAAATCGAAGATATGAAAGCGCGGATGGGATTGGAGGCGGCGTACTATGATGTGGCGGCGCAGTTGCTGTATAAACATGCGACTGATCCTAACAATCCGGAAGCGCTGCGCGCTATCGCAGCGCGTGATTGGTTGAATGCTCACAGCCTGGTTATCATGACCAAAGTCCAGGAGCTGGTGAATAATTACAAGCAGCAGCAAGGCGTCTTTCCGCCCGATTTGAAAACGATTTTCAATCTACTTCCGGATAAGGGTTGGAATCTGCAGAAGGATGATTTCGGCTATCTGATCGAGTACGAGCCGGAAAGCGGAAAAGTCTCTTCGCGCGGTGTCAATGCGCGCAAAGCCATTCAAGTCAACATCGTGGTCGGTAATTTTGTGAGTTTCTACGAATCAGCCACGGGCAAACTGCCGGAAAGCCTCGATGTGTTGACTCAATGGGTGCGACGCTATCACAGCCACCCCGCCAATCGGCCCAGTCAGGTAGTGGTGGACGCCATTGGCGAGACTTTGGACTGCGTTAATGGCCCGCTTGGACCGTTGCAATATGATCCAAAGACGGGCGTGATCGCGTCGCCGCCAGAATGCAACGTCCAACAGCTCTTCAAAAACGCGGAGCGATTGGTACGGCCAAATTAAGGCAACCGTTCACCGCAGAGCTACATTCGGGGCAAAAACGCAACCAAAAGGCGTTGTTGACAGGGAGATGGGGAGACGGGGGAGACGGGGAGACGGGGAGACGGCTTTTGCTTAAAAGTCGCTAAAAAATCTTTGCGCCACGCCGTCCGATTATCTTTTCGGCTCATGTTGTCAAGTGTGTGAAATATCACTCGACCCAACCGTAGGGGCATGGCATGCCGTGCCCCTACGTATTAAATGTCTAACGTTTTGACTCTTTTTTGACGATAAAAGTTAAAGTAGCGCAGGCGTCCTTGCCTGCGGGTAAGTAATCGAGCAGGCGAGACGCCTGCGCTACCAATGCTTGACGCACGGACGTTCTAACGAAAGGGACGTGATGAAAAACAGGAATTATCAAGAATCCACAGCAGTGGTGACCGGACTGGGTCTGGTCTGTCTCGCTCTATTTGCCGGAGTGAGTCTCTATAGTTATTCTCCGTATGATGTGCTGGACTACCATGTGATCGAATCACAGGACATGGCGAACAAGGCGGGGCTGGTAGGCGCGCAATTAGCGCACCACGCTCTTTGCATGTACGGCATCGGCGCGTGGGTAATTACGATCCTGATGCTAATCTTCGGCGCGTTTATGTGCGCAACGCGTTCGCTGGCCGGCACGGTCGTCCGGACATGCGGCGCAATCCTGTTGGTGGCGATTGTGTGCGCGTGGTGCGGAGCGATAAATCAGGGGACGGTATTCTCCGACGACTATCCCGCCGGTCCCGGGGGACTGATCGGTGGAACATTTATCGCGCCGCCGTTGATCAGTTATTTCGGACGCGTAGGCGTATTTTTGATCCTGGCGACCGCAAGTTTGCTGGCTTCGTTGTTGTTGGCGCAGAGCCTGACCGAAGCGGCGTTGGCACTGGTCGGCCGCGGAATGACGCGAGGCTTACAACTGCTGATTGGCTTTGTGTTGGGACGTGTTCCGTCGGTATTGAGTGAAGGCGGGGAACCAGTGATAGCTGGCGCGGCAAACGGCGCGGCGAGTGTGCGGATGCCGCGAGTGCCGGAAGCTATTGGTGAAGAAGCGCATTTCGAAAATGTACGACCGCCTGTGACGCCGGAGACGCAACAGGTTCGCATGCGGCAACCGCGTCTTGCGGAGAAGAACAAAGAAGCTGCGGAAGAGAACGAAGCTGAACAAGAGTTGACCGACCGTGTGTCGCGTCGTCTGAAGAGTGATACTGAAAAATTGAAAGATGAACGCAAGGCGCTCAAAGCCGACGAAAAAGAACGCAGCGAAGCCGAGGAGACCGAGCGTCGCCGTCAGGAAGCCATGCGGCAGGCCGAAGTCGCTGAAGCCGAACGGCTGGAACGCGAAAAGCAGAAGCGAGAACAGTGTCAGCGCGAAGCCATAGTACTGGAAAAGTTAGAAAAAGAACGCGCGGCGCATGATCGCGAAAAAGCCAAACAACAGGAGAAGTTCGCCGCGGCTATGGCTGAAGCTGCCGCGGCTAATCCGACCGCAGACGATGCTCAACCCTCAGATAAGCCCAAGCCGCAGCTTCCCGTACAGTACGATCTGCCTAAATATGACTTGTTGATTGAAAATGACATTACGCCACCGGTGACCAGCGACACGCTAAAAGAACGTGGCGCCACGGTGATTCAGACGCTCTGGGACTTCAAGATCGGCGCCAAGCTGGCCGGTATCCAAAGCGGCCCGACGGTGACGATGTACGAATTGGAATTGGATCCGGGCATCAAGGTCAAGAGCGTGGTCAATCTGCAGGACAATTTAGCGATGGCGATGAAGGCCGAGAATGGTGTGCGTATCATCGCGCCGATCCCTGGCAAGAACACCATCGGCATCGAAATTCCTAATATGGAAGAACATACCGTCCGCATGCGTCCGATCATGGAGTCGCCGCAGTTCCGTAGTCGAAATTGGACTCTGCCGCTCATCCTCGGACGCGATGCTGTTGGCAATCCGCTGATCGCCGATCTCTATCAGATGCCGCACTTGCTTATCGCTGGCACAACCGGCTCGGGCAAATCAGTCTGCGTCAACTCGATCATCCTGAGTATTATGCTGCTGCGCAAACCGCATGAAGTGAAACTGATTCTGGTGGATCCCAAGCAAGTCGAAATGACGGACTTCAAGGGCATTCCGCATCTGCTCTCGCCTGTGGTGACTGATATGAAACTGGCGGCCGGCGTGCTGACCTGGGCTGTGCAGAAAATGGAGAATCGGTACGAACGCATGAGTCGGGTGGGGGTGCGCAACATCGGCACTTTTAATCGTCTCACTACGGAAGAGCGTCTGGCGCGGCTGCCTCAAAATGAGAATCCCAACGAGTACGCGGAAGCGATGCCTTACATCGTTATTGTGGTGGATGAATTTGCCGATCTGATGATGACTTCCGGCAATGAAATTGACCAGGCCATTGCGCGTCTGTCGCAGAAGGCGCGCGCCGCCGGCATTCACGTTATCCTGGCGACTCAGCGTCCCAGCGTAAATGTGGTAACCGGCCTGATCAAAGCCAACCTACCTTGTCGCATCTGCTTCCAGGTGAAGAGCAAAATTGACAGTCGCATCGTATTGGAGCACGGCGGCGCGGAAAAACTGGCCGGCAAGGGCGACATGCTCTTCATGGGCGCGGGAAACTCCAACCTGGTGCGCGCCAAGGGCGTGTACATCTCCGATGAAGAGATTCGCAAAGTGGTCGAATCCTGCAAACAACAAGCCGAACCGGTTTACTCCGAAGAAGTCGAACGTGTTGCCGCGCAGGTGGAAGAGTCACAGGCTGAGAACCGGCAGGCGACTGACTTGGATGAAAAGTTCAACGAAGCGGTGGAAGTCTTCCTGGCTTGCGGTCGAGCCTCGACTTCATTGCTGCAGCGCCGCATGAGTTTGGGTTATACGCGCGCGGCCAAACTGTGCGATCAGATGGAAGCGCGAGGCATCGTTGGTCCTGATCGTGGCGCGAAAGGGCGCGAATTGCTGATCACGCAAGAATCTTGGGACCAGTTGAATCGTGTTCGCGCAAATAATAACGGTTCCGCCTTCGGACCAAAAGGCAGCAAAGACAACCCAATCAATCCCAACTCTGAAAATGGCAATTCGGCCTTTAGCTCTGACGATGACGATGCGATCGTTGCGGTCGCGAACGATTCCGGCGCGCAACCCGGTAATGAAATAAATTCCGCGCTGCTGGCGCAACTCTCCCCCATTGACGGCGTAAAAGACCCGGGCGAAGACGATTGACGATTTTAGATTTTAGATTTTAGATTGCCAACGAATTACGAGAATGGCATTGATATACCGTGTTTGACGACTTGACGATTAATTCGTAATTCGTAATTCATAATTCGTAATTCATAATTCGTAATTCGTAATTCGTAATTCGTAATTCGTAATTCGTAATTCGTAAGGACAACATGATCCCGCCGAAGATTCGCGCCGTATACGTTAAGGAATTGCGCGACGCGCTGCGAGATCGGCGTACGCTGTTGGCTTCGGTGGTCGTGCCGATTTTGCTTTATCCGATTATGTTGCTGGGGCTGACAGAAGTGGCGTTATCGGCCAAGGCTAAACTGGATCGCGAGGTCTATACTGTCGCCATCCCTGAAGGCAGCGGAAACTTCTTTGATCAATTAGTCAAGCAGCCCATTGTCGAACCAAAGAACCGCGAAGATGAAGAAGTTACGCCGCCTCTGTTGAAGTTCAAGGAAATGAATAACGAGCAAGCCAGACAAGCGCTGGCGGAGAGAGAGATTCACGCAGTCGTCACTTTATCTCACAACTTTGAATATCGCCTGAAAGCGTACGAGCCGGTACTGATAGATGTGCAGTTTGATAAAGCGGAGCATCGGTCAATGGACGCATCCGTTCGTCTGACCGTGCTGTTCAGGCGGTATGAGAAGACGGTGATCGAAGCGCGTCTCAAGGCCAGGCATCTCGCGGCTGAATTCATACAGCCCTTCACATACAAGACGACGAACGTAGCGATGGCCACCAAGGTGGGTGGTTTGATGTTTGGTTCTTTTCTGCCGCTGCTGTTCATCATGATGATCATTACCGGCGCGATTTATCCGGCAATTGACATGACGGCTGGGGAAAAGGAGCGCTCTACGCTGGAGACATTAATCGGCGCGCCGGTGCGACCGATCGAGATCATCACTGGAAAGTTCCTGGCCGTGGCGACGCTCGCGCTGGGCAACGCGGCGCTAAATGTCGGCAGTTTCGGACTGACGTTCTCGCTGATGCCACTGTCGCCGATGAATGAGTTTGCATTTCCATGGTCAGCTTTACCGCTGACCATGCTGATATTGATTCCGCTGGCGCTCTTCTTCGCCGCGCTCTTGCTCGCGGTCGCCAGTTTTGCGACCAACCACAAGGAGGCGCAGATTTATTGTCTGCCCATCTACCTGGCGCCGGTGCTGGGAATGATGGCGACTACGATGCCTGGAATCGAATTGGAATCGCCGCTGCTGTTGGTGCCGGTTGTCAATAGCGCGCTGCTGATCAAGGAGTTATTTTTGGGACACGGCGCCGCGCCGCAGATATTCTTCGTGTTCGTCAGCACGTGTCTGTACGCAGCGGGCATGGTGACGCTGGCCGCGCGCGTCTTCGCGCGTGAAGAAGTGCTTTTCTCCGCGCAGGGCAGTCTGCGACTCTTCTTGAAACGGCGTTTCTTCAAGCCGTCGGCGTTACCAAAGTCGGGCGATGCGCTGCTGGTCGTCGCGCTGCTTTTTCCAATCAACTTCTACGTCCAGAACGGACTGGTCAAAGCGCTGGCCGATATTCGTCTGCAAGTGATCCCGCCGGGGACGCTGGCGTTGCTGCTGATCATTCCGCAATATCTGCTGTTTCTGGGTGTGCCGCTTTTGGTTGCTTGGTATCTGAAGTTGAATCTGAAACAGACGTTTCAATGGCGCGTTCCGTCCTTGCGCTCAGTGGCGGGTGGTTTATTCCTGGGGCTTGGCGCGTTCTTTGTTGTGCAACAATTGGTAGCCTGGCAGAGTTGCTACTGGCGGTTCACGGGCGAGGACGATGTGTTACGCAATTCGTTCAATCTGTTCCTGGAGTCGCCCGGCGGCACGGTCGCCTTGATTGCGCTGATCGGTATAACGCCTGGCATCTGCGAGGAACATTTGTTTCGCGGCTTCCTGCAGCAAGGCTTGACTGGCGCGGGCAAGTGGACATGCATTTTACTGGTCGGTGTGATCTTTGGCGCGTATCACGTTCGCCTCTTTAACCAACCGGCTCTCATATTTGTGGGCATCACGCTGGCGTACGCGGCTTATGAGACAGCCAGCATTTGGCCGAGTGTGATCTTCCATTTCATCTACAACAGTTCGAACCTTCTGGTTCCGTTGGCGTTCGAACGACTCGGTGTCCGATTGGTGGAGCCGCAGCCAGGCGAACCGTTGCCCGGCCTGCCGCTTCAGATTCTCGCACCCGCAGTTGCGTTCTTCATCAGCGGCGTATTACTCGTGCGCGGCGGTTGCGCTAAATTGAATCACGAATTACGAATGATCAATAGAATATGAAACGGACTACGAACTACGAGGCAGGCAAGATGCCTGCGCTACATTCAGCGACATGCACCCTCTCTTCGGACTCGCCACTTTATGTTTTGCATTTTACAGTTCAACGTCTATAAAATACACGTAATTGTTTGCGTGTCGTGAACGCGGCTGCAATCTGCGCAAGACGGTGAAGTATCTTTGGGACTAACTTTTTGCCGGAGTTCGCATGAAACTGGAATGGTATCGCCAACATAAGAAGTTCGTGTATTGGGTGCTGCTTCCCGTGGTGGGTGGAGGCATGGCTTTTTTTGGGTTGGGCAGCGCGTTGCGTTCCGGTATCTTCT
>JAZDLP010000223.1:0-6780 GCA_043801885.1 Planctomycetota bacterium
GAGAGCCGTATTTTCACGATCCGAGCCGGCTTATTCTTTGTGCCGATGTAGAGGAATCCCGTCGTCTGATCAAGCGCCGCCATATCGTAATATCGTTCTGGCGGGCTGCCCGTGAAGACGTCGGCGCGGCCGATGCCGCTGGGCGGAGTCAGAGACAGATTGTTAAAATAAATTTTAGATTTTAGATTGTTGATTGTTGATTGAACGTCGCCGTCAGTGAGAGCGATATCGCCGCAACCTTTGTATTCTACTGTGTTGGGTGTATTGGTTGTGGTATCGAGCCAGCCGACGCCAGTGAGCGGCGTGCCGGTATCGGTGAGTTGTAATTTGCTGTTTGTGCCCAAACGAAAAGTGCCGTTGACGAGCATTGAGCCGGTTGTCACTGTGATGCCGGCGCCTTGAATAGCGACGCCGGGATAATTTGCTGATATTTCGATACGCTTCACGGTCACGTTACTATCGAGAGGCAGGCGAGAGGCAACTTAACACGCCCAGTGCTAGCGTCGCCGCCATGATTCGGCCAAGTCCGGCATGTCGGACATATCCGGCGTATCTGACGTATCCGGCATATTGCAAATTCATCACACGTCCTCCTCAAAATATTTGTGATCATGAAAATCCACTGCGACGTATTCAGATATGGAAGTATTTTATACAGCGAGCCAATTGTCAAATGATTTTCGAGAGAAAATTACCGTCGGGCTGGTATTCAACAGGTAGTGCGTTCTCTTTCAAAATTAGGTTTATAAGGCACTGAGCTGCTCAAGAACGCGCTAAAGACTTGACTGATCTTACTTGGTCTGGTATCTGATGAAGTGTCTAGTGAAACGGAAGCGGGTAAGGACTCTAATCTTTGAGAACACGAATAATTTTGGTTAGCGTTGTTCTCGGCTGTTTGCTGATAGCGTTATTGGCGTATCGGTATGCGCGGCGGACGCGGCCGTCGCCGACGTCCACGCCATCTTCTCCGTCCAATAATCTTCCGTCAAACATGGCCGGCCAACTGCGTCTCTCCGACGACGCCGCTAATAAAGTGGGCGACTTCTGGCTGGAACAGACGTTGCAACTTTCAGCGGAAGCCATCGCGCAACCGAATGCGCTTCTCCTGGATCTATATCTTTCGGTAGACCCAAAGACTCTGTCTGGCACGTGGGCACGCCTGCGCAATGGCGAAATCGCGTTAGAGACCGGTAGCGTCCCGACTATTGATCGTCCTGACCCGGCAACCATCACGCTGGCGAAGGCGGAGTTTCCTGCGCTGACTACGGGGCAACAGACATTGGGCGCGTTATGGCGTCGCGGCGAACTGAGTATGTGGTTGGGATCTCGGCAAATTCTCACCGTGCCGGCGGCAAAAAAAGTCGGCGAGCTGAAGTTGAAAGGCGCCAGCGGTGTAGTTGCCCATGCCAACGGGTTGCGGTTGGGCGTGCGGCGCACGATGCCGCTGAACGCGATCCGATTCACCGACACTTTTATGCGTGATACCGCGGACGGCGCGTGGTGTCCGGCGGCTGGCCATTGGGAATTGACGGCGCTGGCTTTCCCGGAACGCAGTGCCAATCCGTTCTCGCTGCGCGTCAGTTTCAAGAACGAAAAGTCGGAAGATGACAAGCTCTACCAAGGCCGTCTGCGTCACGAGGACTATGGGTTGGGTATCCATACTTCATCTAATGAAGGCACGTTGAATATCGAACGCATCACCGGTGGCTCGCCAGCAGCGCGCGCGGGTTTGGCTGAACAGGACATTTTTTTGGAAGTTAATGGCGTTAACGTCGGACATCGCATCAATAGTCAGATTCATCAGTTGCTGACTTCCGGCGAGAACGATGAAGTGCGCTTGCGCATATTGCGGCCAGGCGAAAAAAAGCCGCGCAATTTCAAGATTCCCAAGCAAATGTACCGATGGGGCACGCCGTCAGAAGGTGTAGCGTTGTCGCCACTGCTTCCGCTTCTGGAGACTGGTAACAAACAGGCCGCTCTGATCGCGACCGGCGAGACTGGTTGGAGTGATTACATCGCGGAGGTGGCCGTCAAACCGATGGGAACGGGCGGCATGGGACTGGTCGTCGGCATGCTTTCGCCACAGGACTATCTTGTCTTCCGCTGGCGAGGACCGAGAGGCCGCGGGGATGAAATTGATGCTGTGTACGACAAGCTGGAATTAGCGCGCGTTGTCGCCGGAAAAGAAACACTGCTGGCCGAAAAGTTCGGCGGCTATAGACCGTATGAATTTTATCGGATGAGCGTGGACTGGAACGGCGATCAGATCGTCTGTTTGCTGGATGATAATGAAATTTTCAAGGCAAATGCGCCGGGATTGAAGCGCGGACAAGTGGGACTGTATGCGCTGAAAGGCGATCCTGTTTTCTTTGATGATGTCTGCGTGGTCAGCGAGCGTCATGCTTTGATCGCATCGCGCCGGCCAGAGTTGACTATAAATCAGATCATGGCCTACGAAGAGAACATGGAAGTCTGGGCCAATCCAGCGCTGGAGTGGAAGCGAGATCTCAAGACGGGATGGGCGACGCATCGGGCGCGCTTTCCGGGCGAGCAAACCGTTGTTCTAAACCATCCAAAATTTAAGACTCTGAACATTTTGACGCGCTGCAATGGAGACTCGACATCACCTCAAAGTGGCGCTCTTTTTTCGATAGCTAATGGAGAGGCGCGATTTCAAGGCGAGAGCTTATCCAGCCGGCCGCTCAAGCTCGCTTCTCAATCGCCTGGCCGAGTAGTGGTGCGCGATACAGGGCGTCAATTGGAAGCGGATATTGATAGTCAACATCTGGTCGCAACACGCGCGATCGCTTCCGCAACCGGTTCGTTGCGTGAAGATCGTATCGCTATCCGCGGTCTGCAAAATATCAGCGACTCCAATCTCGTTCGCGTCAGTTCCTCAAACACTCTTGAATACACTTTCAACACATCGCCATCAGATTGGAAAGTGTCTAGCGGCCGTTGGGGCTTGCTGAATAAATGGATTTGCGATCCGCGCTGGTCGTGGTTCGGCGGTCGAACCACAACACTGGCCGCTATCTGGAATAAACTGATCTTCTCTGGCGATATCAGCGTGGACGGATACGTAGCGCTATTAATGCAAAAAGACCAAAATCATCTGCCGCATGAACGGTCCGGCGATTACAATTTTGTCATCTGCGGTGACGGCGTCAATCTGGACAGCGGCTACACGCTGATCTTCGGCGGTGACAACAACAGTTGGACACGTCTTTACCGACAAGGCAAGCTGGTCGCCGAATCCAATCGAGAAGAACATCGCGTCTTCAGCGACCGCATTCGTCATCCGGATAAACCCGAACTGCACCAGCGTTGGTTTCATCTCAAACTGGAGAAGATCGGCAACCAAGTCTCTTTCTATCGCGACGACGTCTTGGCATTTACTTTCATCGATCCGAACCCGCTGCCGGAAGGACGCGTTGGATTTTGGACACTGGATAATGGTTTCTTGCTGGCGCGTGTGCGCATCGCTCACAGCGGCGCGCGCCCCGCGCCGTTCGAAGTTCGACGAAGCGCGCTGTACGAAGATGCTCGCGTCATCAACACTTACGATGGCGAAGTTCTCACGTCCGTAACAGGCCAGCGCTTACCGCCAACGATACGAGCTTCGCTGAATGCGCGGGCCGATGCGTTTCAGCCCACGGACGCCGACGCATTGTCGGCCGCTGAGTGGGAAGCGCGTGACAAGATGCCCGATGCTTATCGCGTAGTCAATGGCGTCGGAGGCGGGCCGTTCGCGCTGCAATGGCGAAAGTTAACGGTAGATCCCAATAAAAGCGTCATCCGCTTTGCATATCGCCTTGAACCTAGCGCGAATGTGGATCTGTACTTGGTGAACGTCAGTCCTTCACGGAATAATTTTGACGGTTTCAATCCGCGTCAAAGTGGAGCGTACCGATGGCGGCTCACAGGCCCGCGCGAGTCGAACGAATTGGCGCCACTGGTGGGCGATGTGCCGGAGGTTAAAGCTGACGGTCGCTGGCATACAATGCAATTTGACTTGCAGCCTTCCTGGCAAGCCTTCTGGAAAAAACGCGGCTGCAATCAGGATACAAACAGCGTTCTGCGCATGATGATTGGCAACTTGGACAATACTGAGTATTTATTGGCCGGCATGAACGGCAATCATGCTGGCGTGGCGTATTCCATCTCCGACATTATTGTCCTGACTCCAAAAGAAGTGGATACGCAGTCGCCGGAGATCGAACGCGTCATCTGGCCGTTCGATGCCGATGGCGACGGACAATCTATCTTTGTTGTTTTTCGTGATCGTGGCGGCTCGGGCATCCTCCGCGAATCGCTGGACGTCGCGGTGAATAAGACGAGCGTGCCAAATGATCTACTGGAATTTGATCCGCTTCCTGATCATCCGATTAGCGCTACAACGTCTGTAACGCAGACGTCCCGCCTGCCTCTCATACAGCATCTAAAAATTAATTTATGCAAGCTGAATATGCCGTCATGGCAAGACGGCCAGACGTTGAATCTGAAAGTTCTGGGCTTCCAAGATCGCGCGGGGAATCCTTCCAACGGGTCTTTTATGACAACGTACACGTATAGCGCGGCCAAAGCGCTCTCCGCCGCGAAGCCCGTCGCCGCGCCAAAAATTATAACGCATGTTGGCGACACTCAAGATATTGTTCCGAGTGGTGGCGCTCTGACGTTGAACGACATCTCTTATTGGGATCGCAACGCAACACGTCTGCAGGAGAGCGCGGATGCGCCGCCGTGGGCGTCTGGCGGTCAGAAACGGAGCCTTCAAGTCGTCAACGTTTCCGACGGTTCGTTTTTTGGATTTACTTTTAAAAAATTATCGTTCGATTTGCGCCGTTGGCCATATCTGCTGATTGACTATAAAATTCCATTCGAAACGCCTATGAATTTACATTTCATGGATCAATCCGGCTCCATGCACGCGTTGCTGCTTACCGATGTGGAAGACGCTCGCGATATGGATTCGAACAATATCATCAGTCGTTGCGGTCCGCCGGCTGACTTCGTCGCGGACGGCGTCTGGCGGCAAACTATGGTGCCGCTGCAGCGGCTGTTGGAAACAGTTGTTCCGCGTGGTCAGACGATGGATATTCAGTGCATGAGTCTCCACGATAACGGCTGGCAAGGCAATCGTCGCGGTATGGAGTACTGGATTCACCGCATTCAGCCGCTACCCGCGGGGCGTACGGATGTTTTCAAATTCACGTGGCTAGCCGATGCCATCACCGGCATCAATGATTATGCCTCTTGTCTTGATGGCCAGCCGCAAACCGATCCGATGAGCAAACAGGAGATCGCGTCGGGCGAGAACTTGTTGTCGGCACTTAATCGGCGCGGCGTGGCGCTCCAGGATGGCTGGAACTATTTGCATGTGCGCGTCAGAAACGGCGCCGGCGTCTGGTCTGATGTCGCGCACGCCAGGTTCTTTCTCGATAATCAGCCGCCGAAGATTCTTCGCGTAGAACCCGCCGCGAGCGCGGTAACAACTGGCCAGACGCTGCGTATCTATGTTGGTGATGCCAGCAGTATTGCTCCACAAACGCTCAACATGATGGTTAATGGAAAGACGCTTAACGGTTTGGCGAACGGCATAACCTTCGACTACGCTACCGGCGTATTCACTTATAATGCGCTCGTTGCGGGCACGCCTTGGCCCGACGGGTCCGAAGTCGCCGTAGATATTCGCAATGTGAGCGACACGTTTGGAAATCGCCTGCAGACTCCTTGCCGCTTTAATTTCAAAGTGAATCGCAGTTCGGATCGCGTCGGGCCACTGATCGCGCGGATGTGTTTTGTCTCGGCTAGTCAGAGTTCCGGACAGCCGCGAACCATGGCGATGGAGACCAGTTTTGGATTGAACTTTGAGGAACATACCGGGCATGTTCATGCGATACGCGATTGTCGCATGGATTGGTTGAACGATCCCGCGCAAGCTGCGTTTGGCTCGCGAGCGGCAAAATTCACCGTGTTGGATGATGCAACGAATGTGCAAATCATGCTGCACAAAAATCCGTGGTATTTTGATCGCCTGCCGGTACTGCAGTTCGATTATAAGGCTGATCCGGGTTTCCGCGTGGATCTGTTGGCCGAAGTCATGGGCGAATGGCATTCGATTCGCTTTACTGGCGACGGCGTTGCGCCGGAAGGCGGTCAGGCGATCGGCGTAATTGAGGATGTTGTGGCGGACGGCAAATGGCATCATGCCAGTGTGGATCTGGCGACGTTGATCAAAGCAGCCAAGCCGAATCTCGAAGCGCGGATTATCAATAAAATTATCTTAAGCGCGCAGGGACGAGACGGTTGTCAACGCGGCGCGACACTGGTTCTGGATAATCTGGACATTACACCGCCGTTCGGCAGTGGCGGATCGTTCGAATGGGAGGCCGCGCCGGATCCGAGCGGTCTGGCCGGCTACGCGTTTCTGATGGATCAAAACCCCACAACCGCGCCTATTTCGAAGATCACGCATACTGAAGCTTCGGCTGCTGTGGACAACGTCAGTGGAGTTTGGTATGCGCATGTTCGAGCCTGCGACCAAGCTGGGAATTGGGGTCCGACTCGACATTTCCGAATTGATTTTGGCGACGCCAAACAAGAACATAAGCGGCTTCGCCGCAATTTTTAACTTGTCAACTCGATTGAATTTCTTGGAACTTAAAACATAGGCTCTTCGGAAAAATCTATGGGTAAAAAACAGAGTATTTGATCCCATCTTATTCATGCTATCATTGCCGTCAAGAATAAAATAATTTCTCGCGAATGATGTTGTCC
>JAZDLP010000227.1:0-3384 GCA_043801885.1 Planctomycetota bacterium
TTCGCCATATTCGCCACCTGCCTGTTGGTTGTCCGACGACACAGTGCGAGCATACTGCAGCAGCCAAGCGTTATTGCGGCAGTGGTCAAATGGTAACTGGTTGCTGGGTTCATCCTCCGTCATCGAAGCGGAAGACATTGCTGGCAATCTCAGTACGATAACGGTTATTACTGATGCGTCCGATTGGCCGCGATTCAGTTGGGTACATATAGCATATACTTATTGGCGTAGACTGTGGTCGCCAGAGTTAAGCAAGTGGTTATTCAACATGATATCAAATGACAGCACAGACACCGCTATCAATGAGATGACTATCCAGCAATTGAGTGTTGGTACTGGTCAGCGTTTGGGGATCGAAGCGAAGCCAAGTTGGGAGAGAGCGCCACGATTATATGACTTCAATCTCACCGGGTGGTTTCCTAAAATTACTGCGGAGTTCTATGAAGTTCCGTCGGGGCTGCCACTGGACCATCTTGATTCGTGTGGAGACGGACAGGAACTACGTCTCATACCATCATCCAATCAAAGGGGCATTACCGGATTCACGTTTACGCAATGCGCTCAAGACAACGTCTCTGGAAACTGCGATACCAGTTGTAATGATGGGGATCCCGGATTGAATGGGGTTTTATTTTCCTACGATTCTAGCGTCCATGGGTATTACGCCAATATAATAAACGAGATGTTAGAGGAGTACTGCGACTATGACAGTTCTGCCACCGGCTACTGGGTTAAGCCGCGCGCGTTTCCGGTGTTCAAAGTAGTGCCGGATATTATTGCCGGGCCATGCACGATACATATTCATGGGTGGTTTGGCGAACAACGACGCATCGGCGACGCCGTCAGCGTCAGCTTTGCGCCCGCTGCTGATGGGCAGGGTCAGATCAACATCGTTTCGTCCGATCCGCAAGCAACTCCACAATCCACAGGCGTTGGCCGAATCGTTTTGGCGGACTTACAGAACACGACGGTCATGCAGACGTTAGAAGTGCAAGTCGCGCCCAGCGCTGATGCGTTTGGAATATTCGACGTGACGGTCAATGATCTCTTGCTCCCGCGAGTGGTGAACGTCGTTAAGATGGAAAAGATCTTGCCAATGGTGGATTCCAACCATGAATTTGCCGTGCAGCCACTCGATTATTCCAGAGTCATACCCAACGTGCATCCCATTGACGCCGAACTCCTGAATAAACTCTATCAGGCACACACCTTTGATAATCAGAAAGAATTAGACGCTCTCACTAAACAACTTGAGCCGCAGCTTCTGAAACTACGTTTTGCAATTTTAGGAAATAATCCCTACGCATCCGTATCCTTGAAAACGGATTACGACCAAACAGAGCCGTCGCTACTCTCAGAAGCACAACCAAGCACGTTCATCACGCAGAAGCCGATAATCGCGTTCTTCGGGTCGCTGTATGCCGATGCGAAGGACTATTTCAAGCAGAACGGTTATGACGTTATCGCGGCGGACGCGGGCAAGACGGAATCGCTGTCGAAGACGTTTAAGGTATTCCTGCTGGAGACAGGGCAGCTCCGCCCGATGAGTGATACGCCTTCAGTAGACATGGTTCTTTTCCGCGTGATACCCGTTTCTATGGATGACGAGGAGTATTCCGCGCTGACGCAGTTGCCGATAGGTTTTGCCAAGCCGCTGGCCATCGCGGTGATGCCGGGAGCTGGCTCGAATCCGGTACCCAGTGGCAGCGGCTTCGGGTCACTGGCTAATCCGTTCGAGGTAACATTGCAGCTTCCGAATACTTTCAATTCAAATACTCCAGATACGGTGGTAGCCACGATCCGAAGCAATTTCAGTCCCGATGTCATCGGCCCTATCACGCTTACGGAAACCACTTCGACATCGTTGAACTTCTGTAATGCTGATCGAACGGTCTCCGTTAGCTTCGCCATCGCGCCAAAATTGACAAGCCAAGTGGACTCCGTAGAAGCGACGATATATGCCCAGCAATTCGCTTTCGCCACGCGCAAAATGACTCTCAACGAAACCGGAGTGACTACGAACGTATTTGAAAGCGCTCGAGCCACGCTGAAGTTGACGTTTGCCACGCCTTTGGACTCCAATGCCATCGGCTCTGTAACTGCGGAAGTCAAACTCGGCAACAATCCAGCGGCTCAGGAAGCGCTGACCGAAACGCAGGCTGGCTCAAAGATATTTTCAAATACGAACAGTTCGTTTACGGTATCGCTCAATCGCATCACGGGATTCAACGCGCTGATATGTGATGACTTGACCGCAACAGTGACGAATACAGCATTGTCCTTGAATGGCGTTAGCATTGATGCCATTGAAACTGGTCTCAATACGCTGATCTTCGATACGACCGCCATCACCGCCACGCCTGCTTCTACGAGTGGCAGTAGTACTGTGACCGGCATGAGTGATTTTGGCGAACAAACTTTTACACAAACACCAATGCCGCCACGTGAAAGAGTTCGCTCTGTCTGCATTCGTTTGAAGATTCTGGGGCTTCCCAAAGAACAGGAACAGGCGGGTTTTGGCTTTAACGTATACAGCGACACTGGACGCCTGACTAGTCAGGTGAAGTTCTCGAAGAAGGATAACGCGCTCATTTCGGAACCCATCATCTTTGTCGAGGAGCATCCCGAATACCCCGACCCAGCATTATCTTCATTCCTTACGAACAAGAGTAGCCTTGGCGACGATGAGCCGCTGGCTTTCGTCGTTGGCTCGGGCAGAATTATTGTGTCGGAGACAGCGGGACAACTGCAGGCGATAGAGGCGACTCCTTATTGGCGCACCAAGCAAGCGTTCGACCTTTATTTCTTTGGCAATCATGCGGGCAAAAGACAGGACTTGTTTAAGAACATGATGATTGCGCACGATGGCAACTATTTGCTGGAAAGTCACAACAACACAAAACTAGAATCGGGTCTCACGACGTTAGGTAAAAAGGGCACATCTTATCTGCCTGTGTCCGACTTGGAGGTTACCTTCGGTATTGAAGACAAGCAGAAACAATTTGCCGAACAGCACAAATGCAACGGGCAGCAGATTGGGAATGCGGCCGATATAGGAAAATGGGGAGCATGGGACCCGAAGGATGAGTCAAAAGTATTTCCGCTTACATTAGCCAATCTCGCTCATCAATCCACTCAATGGCAAGGCAATGTTCGCCCACGCGCGGCTATCTTATCTCACTTTGACTTGGGCGGTATTGATGAGTATGCAAAGGACAAGAAGGTTAATAACTACATGAAAGGATCCGACTGGCTTGAACCAAATGGCAACGCCAAGTTCTCTTATCAAGACCTTTTCTTTGGCACGTGCTTCAGCGACAAATTCATAACCGATTTACAAAATGCGGACCAGCGAAAACAGTTCCGTGGCAGGATGTTAATAAA
>JAZDLP010000278.1:0-17045 GCA_043801885.1 Planctomycetota bacterium
GAGTATGGTCCGTTTCTAGCGATTCGATAACATGGTCTTTCCGAAAAAGTGGAAACGACCGAATAGCAGAATGCGCGTGATCGGCGACGGCAACCCATCCTTTTTGAGAAAACAGGCTTGACGAGTAGTTCCATAGCAGAAAACAGAGAGACACAGAGACGAAATTGAATAAGATAACAAAACAGATCACAGACTCAGTCATCGGATCAAGAGACAGGATGGCTAAAATTCGCTTATTATGAAGAGTGTCTGCGGATCAACTTCCGTCCAAGTTCTCAAGAATGGCATCCGAAAGAGAATACTAGGAATTTCTCTGTGTCTCTGTGCCTCTGTGGTGAACGGTTACGAAATTCCGTACCCGTGTCGGGGCAGTTCGCGAACCGTCCCTACGAAAGATGGCGATGAGCGCATTAGCGATAACGACGATCACGAGCGGCTGGCTGGCCGCCAGTATATGTCTGTATGGGATGACGGCGCTGGTGTCAGGGATGGGCACAATTTTGCGCAAGCCTGTGTTGTGGCGCGCAGGCGTATGGCTTCTTCTCGCGGGGTTTGCAGCCAATGGCTTTTTACTCGGCGCAATGTGGGTGAATACCGGCAAGCCACCCTTTCAGACGCGCTACGAGACACTATTATTGTACTCTTTCTGGATTGCTCTCGTCGGACTGGTTTTGGCGTGGTTGCATCAGTTGTGGCGACTCCCGACCTTTGCCGCCATGGGCGCGTTGGCTTGTCTTTACTTTGCTTACCAGCGACCGGATCTGAAATTCGTAGCGCTGCCGCCGGCGCTGCAGAGCGGCTGGTTTGTGCCGCATGTGGTGACATACTTCATCGGCTATGCCGGATTGTTTAACTCATGTGTACTGGCGGCAATGGCTCTGTATAAAGCGCGAAAGCAGAACCGCCAGGCGAAGGACGCAGATTCCGAGTCGTCGTTGGAAGCGGCGTCTCACAAGGCCACGATCTTTGGCTTCACCACGCTGACGTTTGGGCTGGCGATGGGCGCAGTTTGGGGCAAGACGGCCTGGGGCGATTACTGGTCTTGGGATCCCAAAGAAAATTGGGCGTTCATTACTTGGTTGGCTTACCTGAGCTACATCCACATTCGATTGATGGGGCAATGGCGAGGCAAGCCAATATTGTGGTTCAATTTGCTGTGTTTTGCTGCGGCGATGTTCACGTATCTCGGCATGCATCTGTTACCCACAGCAAACAACAGTATGCATTTGTATCAATAATCCAGCTCGGCCAATTGATCTTCATCCAAGCCGAAGAAGTGACCGATCTCATGCAGGACAGTGGTCTGAATTTCCCGTGTCAGTTCGGCTTCTGTTTCGCAAGCATTCAGCAACGGCTTATAAAAGAGGATGATGGTGGGTGGCAGTTCGCTGGCGCTGTCCGTGTGCCGTTCGGTTAGTGCGACGCCTTCGTAAAGTCCAAACAGGTCTTCATCTTCCAACATTTCCAGTTCGCGCAGCAGTTTCTTGGAAGGGTGATCTCTGACGATGATCACAAGTTGGTTTACGTGAGGATGAAATTTTACCGGCAGATCGCTGATAGCGCGACGGGCGATTTTTTTGAATTTCTTGAGCGTCATCATTTCTTTGCGCTATTACTATACTCCGCCAGCGACCGTCTGCAGCTCCAATTCATTTTCAATCGTTGCCGCGGCGATAGCGGAATCTTCAGACGATGCGCTTTGATTTAGTTCCTCCGGAGCGCCCGCGACTTCAGCCTGCGCCAAACTTTTTTCGCGCGCTTCTTCGGCCTGCTGGTTGATCTCCTCCATCGGCAGTTGTTTTTCGATTTCTTCGAATTTTACTGCGATGCGTTTAGATACGCCCGGCTCCGGCATGGTGATGCCGTACAAGATGTCAGCGCAACTCATGGTCTTCTTGTTGTGCGTGATAATCACAAACTGACTGCGGTCCAAAAATTCGCGAACGATCAAATTGAAGCGATCCACGTTAGATTCGTCCAGCGGCGCGTCCACCTCGTCCAGGATGCAGAATGGCGCGGGTCGTGAACGGAAGACGGCGAAGAGCAGCGCGATCATGGTCATTGTTTTTTCGCCGCCAGAGAGCAGTGAGATATGGCGCGGTTCTTTGCCAGGCGGACGAGCAATGATTTCGATGCCCGCTTCCAGTATATCTTCACCTTCTTCCAGCATCAAATCAGCCTTGCCGCCGCCAAACAATTTGCGGAACATCTCATTGAAGTGTGATTTCACCGCATCGAACGTTTCCTGGAACAAACTGCGGCTGCGACGGTTGATACGCGCAATCACGTCACGCAGGCTGGCGCGCGCGGATTGCAGGTCTTCAAACTGGACTGTGAGGAAGCTGTGCCGTTTCTCCAGTTCTTCTTGTTCGTCCAGCGCGTACATATTGACCGGACCGAGACAATTCAGGCGGTCTTCGAGCTGGCGGACGGTTTCGACGGCGTCGAGCGCCACTTCGGGCGCCACACCGCGCGTAGACAACTCGGCCAGCGCATCAATCTGAAATTCGCTTTTAACCTGCTCTAATTTGCCTTCCAGACGCACACGCAGCGTTACTTCGCGTTCATGCACACTGGACAGTTCTTTACGCGCCTGCTCCAATTCTGTTGTAATTTCTCGTTCGCGTCCGCGCGCCGTTTCGAAGGCTTGCCGCGCATTTTCTTTTTGTTCTTGCAACGTCGCGGTCTGCATCGCCAGGACGCCGCTCAGGTCCGCATATTCAGTGTACGACTTATTCTTTTCGGTCAGAGAGGCCAATGTAATTTCACGTCGCTGCTGCAAGTTCTGTGCGCGTTTCTGTTCGCGATCAGCTTCGTCGCGACGTTCGGCGAATTGCGAAGAGAGCGATTGCAGTTCACGTTCCAACGCCTTCATGCGCTCGCGCCAGGTGGCCGCGTCGCGTTCCAATTCGGCGAGTTGTTCGCGCGTGGCGTTTAAAGCGGTTTCGCGCTGCGCCAGTTCGGTCTCGTGAGTCTGAACGATGACTGTGGTGTCGCGTTCGACGTGACGGCTGATCTCCAGCTCGGCGCGCATCGCGATGACACGTTCCAGATGCGCCTGACGCTCGGCTTCCAGTTCGTGAATCTCTTGCACGGCCAGATTTTTTTCTTCGGCGCTGCGGGATTCTTCGCGTTCGATAGCGGCCAGATTGCTCTTTAGTTCGGTATGACTGAGCGCCAGCGCGGCCAGGTCAACACTCAGGCGTTCGTCGTCGCGAGCGAGTTGCTGCGCACGCTTTTCCAGGAAAGCAGTGCGTTCAGCCAGCGCCTGCAATTGCAGTTGCAGTTCGTCCAGTTGCACATTCAAGCGAGCGATTTCGTTCTTGCGGCCGATCAAGCCCTGGCGTTGCGGCTTGTAGCGACCACCGCTAAAGCTGCCGTTACTTTCAAATACCTCGCCGCTTAAACTAATGCGCATCCAGCCGCCGGAACCGTTGTCCGCGCGAAAGGCATCGGCGGCCTGTTGAGCCGTTTCGAATACCAGCACATGCCCCAGCAGCGCCTGAACTAACGTTCGGTATTGTTCATTACACGAGATCAGATCAGCGGCGACGCCCAAGAACCCTTCGCCTGCCGTCGCTCCGCACGCGGAGCGAAGCGGACGCGAGAACAGCGCCGCTTCGACGCGATCCAATGGAAAGAACGTAGCTCGTCCAAGTTCCTGGTCACTCAAGCGCGCGGCGAGCATCTGAGCGGCGCAAGCGGAGTCCAGCACGATGGTCTCGATGTGGCTGCCCAGCGCCGCTTCGATAGCATGCTCCAGTCGCGGTTCAACGCTCAGGCAATCCGCCACCAAGCCGTGAACCTCGTGAGCCACGTTCAATTCGTGACGCAACGTTGTCAGTACTGCGCGCGCGCCTGGAGAAAGCCCTTCGCCACTTTCGCGCAGACTTTCCAACGCCATCAGGCGCGAACGTTTGCTTTCCAAGTCGCGTTGCAGTTCCTGTGTCGAACGAGCTATGCGAGCGAGGTCTTCTTCCGTGCGCTGTTGCACCGTGCGATAACCGCGCTGATTGTTCTCCACCACTTCACAACGCTGCTGTACTTGTTGTATGCGAGTGCGGACGTCTTCGGATTCTTTTTGCGCAAATCGCAACTGGTCTTCGGCTTTGGTCGCTTGCGCCTGCGAGCGACGCGCGCGATATTCCAAGCCGGACAGGTCCGCTTCGGCACGAGTAAGAGTATCTCGCAGTTGAGCGCTGCGACCGAGCGCGTCGAGCATGGCGCGACGGGCCGTTTCAAGAGCTTTTAGCAACGATTCGCGCGCCTCTTGTTCCTGCGCGATCTTCTGCGTCAATTCAGCGGACTGCGCGGCGCGTTGTTTTAAATTTTCTTCGGCCCTGGCGGCGTCCAGTTCCACGCGTTCGCGTTCGAGCGCAATCGCCGCGGCGCGATCACCAGCGGCTTGTGAAGCTTCCTGAGCGCGCTGCGATTCAGCGGTCAATTCCTCAATGCCGCGTTTTCCGGCTTCGATCTCAGCCTCCAGCCGATGCAGTTTGCCGCGCGCTTCAGAGAGAGCGGTCTGCGCCTCATTGAGTCGAATATCCAGTTGCCCCATCTCATACTGCTGTTCCGCGGTGACTGTTTGCGCTTTTGCCAATTCCTGACCGAGTAGATTAACGCGTTCGGTGACGAGCTGCAGACTGGCAGTCACTTCTCGCAACGATGTATCGCTGGTGAACGCCTCGTGTAGCAATAGATCGAGCTTGATGATGCGTAATTTGTCGGTGATCTCTTTGGCTTTTCGCGCTTTTTCGGCCTGCCGCGTGACGGTCTTCAGATTCCGATCCACTTCGTTGAGCAGGTCGTTCAGACGCGCGAGATTCTGTTCGACACGTTCCAACTTGCGCAGCGCGATATGCTTGCGTTCTTTATATTTATGAATGCCCGCGGCTTCTTCAAATAGGATGCGACGATCTTTGCTATTGGCTTCCAACAACGCCGCGACACGACCTTGTTCGATGATCGAGTAAGTAGCAGTGCCGATGCCGGTGTCCCAGAACAGTTCGCGCACATCGCGCAGACGGCAGATCGCTTTGTTGATTAGATATTCGCTTTCACCCGAGCGAAATAAACGACGCGTAACTGAAACTTCGGGGGCGTTGAGCGGCAACTGGCCGGAGGTATTGTCGAAGAGCAGAGTGACTTCCGCAAAATTAAGAGCCTTGCGATGCGTGGTGCCGTTGAAGATGACATCAAGCATTTCACCGCCGCGGAGACTCTTGGCGGATTGTTCACCCAGCACCCACTTTACCGCATCAACGATATTGGACTTGCCGCAGCCGTTCGGGCCAACGAAACAAGTTACTCCGGGTTCAAAATCAAATACAACTTTGTCAGCAAAAGATTTGAATCCAAACGCTTCGAGCCGCTTAAGATGCATCTTTAACAATCTCCTAATCCTATTTTCCATAGCGCAGGTGCCTTGCCCGCGCTACTTAACGATTACGATTATATTTGTATCGGCAAATACAGGGTTAAAGTTTCGATAAATTTTGACATTTTTACAAAAAAAAGGGCGCTGATTCAAATATGCCAGATGCAGGTGGTGCGCAGCGCCGTCGCGACTGTGGTAAAAAAACAGACTGTAGTAAAAATAGATTGCACGGTTACAATGCATAACGCATGAAATTCATGAACACCAAGCCAAACAATTGTTAGCTCAATACGGCGTCGCTGTGCCCAAGGTATAGGGGTTGGTGAACTTTGATTTATAGGCATGGAGTGCGTAAAAAATGTCAAGCCAAATTGATTATTGGAAAGAAACATCAGACTATGATATAGAAACTGCCGAAGCAATGCTGAAAAGTTTAACGGAAGAAAAATATAAAGAGATTTTAGACAAATCCAAGGAACTACAGATATGGATAAAACAGAGGCTATAATAAAACTTGTCTAATATGATCCGAGTATGGGTTACGGGTAGTGCATCTAATGGCATAACGTATGAATATTCACGAACATCAAGCCAAACAACTGTTGGCTCAATACGGCGTCGCTGTGCCGCAAGGTCTGGTCGCATTTACTCCAGCCGAAGCCGAGTCTGCATTCAACGAATTAAACGCGCCACTCTGCGCCGTAAAAAGCCAGATTCACGCTGGCGGCCGCGGCAAAGGCAAAGTTTACGACTCGGAACATCACGACCGGCTGGTCTTGGACGGCGGCATTAAATTAGCTCGTTCCGCCGCGGAAGCCAGGTCTTACGCGACTCAACTGTTGGGTAATTTATTGGTCACCAAACAGACGGGCGCGGCGGGGCGCATCATCAAACGCGTCTATATCGAGACCGGCAGCCGGATTGCTCGCGAACTGTATTTATCCATCGTCATTGATCGCGCCGTCGGCCTGCCGATGATCATGGCCAGCGCCGAAGGTGGCATGGATATCGAAGCCGTTGCCGCAAGTTTTCCTGAGAAAATCGCCAGAGTTCACTTCGACCCGCGCGAAGGCCTGTGGCCATACCAGGCGCGACGCCTGGCGTTTTTCCTGAACTTGGAAGGGGAAGCAATTAAAAGCGGCATGCAGTTCTTC
This sequence comes from Planctomycetota bacterium, assembly GCA_043801885.1. Lineage (GTDB taxonomy): Bacteria > Planctomycetota > SZUA-567 > H5-PLA8 > H5-PLA8 > JAZDLP01. The sequence continues at coordinate 6,532 of JAZDLP010000278.1, forward strand.
ACTGGAATCGCCAAGGCATTTGTGGAGCTGGATTGTTCACTGGCCGAGATCAATCCGTTGGTCGTTACTCAGGAGGGACGGATCATCGCGCTTGACGCCAAGCTGAACTTCGACGACAACGCGCTATACCGCCATCAGAACATCGAAGCGTTGCGCGACCTGAACGAAGAATGTCAAAATGAAATTGAAGCGAAAAAATACGATTTGAATTACATCGCGCTGGATGGCGATATTGGCTGCATGGTCAACGGCGCGGGGTTGGCCATGGCTACGCTGGACATGATAAAATTGTATGGCCGGCAACCGGCGAATTTCCTGGATGTCGGCGGCGGCGCGACACAGGAAAAAATCACAGCCGCGTTTAAGATTATTCTGAATGATCCGCGGGTGAAGGCAATTTTGATCAATATTTTTGGCGGCATCCTGAGATGCGATATTCTCGCCGACGGCGTGATCGCCGCGGCGCGAGAAGTTAATCTGAAAGTGCCGCTGGTCGTGCGCTTGGAGGGCGCCGGCGCCGCTCTGGGCAAGAAAAAACTGGCGGCGAGCGGCCTGCCGATTGAAAACGCCGCCACGCTTGCTGAAGCTGCTCAAAAGGTTGTCGCGGCGAATAAAGCATTTTAGATTGTTGATTGTGGATTGTTGATTGTGGGAACGCTATACTATTAACCGCGCAAATCTTCGTGGCTCGCGCGAAGAAAAGCGCAATAAAAGGAGACTGTAGCAAGAAAGTCGGAATAATCAGCATTCACTATAGGGGAATGACACATAATGCAGCGAACACATGGGTTTCATGAGGTTTCTCCTGCGAACAGACACAAGATTTCCGACTTTCTTGCTACAGTCTCAATAAAAGAGGCTCTTCAGAAAAATTTGCGGGTAAAAATACATGGTTCATCCGTGTTCATCTGTGGTTTCATTTTTTCGTGGCGCGTTTTTGGTTGCGGATTAGCCGCGATAGGACACCAGAGATGTCCGATTTAGCTTTCTCGAACGACACGCGCCGCATGACGTTCTGGTGGCGCTTCGGTCCAGCCATGGTCATCCTTGTGGCGGGCGCGCTGGCTTACGCAAATAGCTTTCGCGGCCTCTTCATGCTGGATGATTTTCGCGGCATCACCGATAACGTGGCGGCGATTAACTCGCTCTGGCCACCGAGCAAAGTCATCTGGCCTTTGTATATCACGCGACCGGTTGTCGGTTATTCGTTTGCGCTCTGCTATCAGATCAGCGAATTGAATATCTGGAGCTACCACCTGTTCAACCTGGTTGTGCATCTGTTAGCGACGCTGACGTTGTTCGGCATTGTATGGCGGACACTGTTAAGCATACCGTTGCGGGAACGATTCGGCGCAATGGCCAGACCGCTGGCGCTCTTTGCGGCGCTCTTCTGGATGTTGCATCCGTTGCAGACGCAGGCGGTAACTTACATCGTCCAGCGCTGCGAATCCATGATGGGGCTGTTCTATCTGCTGACGCTTTATTGCGTCATTCGCGGCGCCGATTCCAAGCGAGAGCGGTGGTGGTGGATCGCGACGTTCGTGGCCTGCGCGCTGGGCATGGGTTCGAAGGAAGTCATGGTTACGGCTCCGGTGGTGATATTTTTTTATGATCGCGCGTTTTTAGCCGGATCTTTCAAGGAAGCGTTGCGCAGACGCCGACTGCTTTACGCCGGATTGGCTTTAACATGGTTCATTCCAACCAGCACTCTGGTTCGCGTGCCGAATATGTTTGGCGCCGGTTTTGGACACGCCGGCATATCGGCCAGCGACTACGCCTGCTCGCAATTCGGCGTGATTCTTCATTATCTCCGTCTGTCCGTCTGGCCACATCCGCTTTGTCTGGATTATCTTTGGCCTACCGCTCGCGGCGTGTGGGAGATCGCGCCACCGCTCCTAATCATCGCGGCGTTAGTAATCGCAACAGTCTGGGCTCTGGTCAAGAAATCTGGCTGGGGATTTGTGGGCGCGTGGTTCTTTGCGATTCTGGCGCCGACGTCGAGTATTGTTCCGATTATGGATCTGGCGTTTGAGCAGCGCATGTACGTACCGCTGGCCGCGGTCGTAATCGTGGCGGTTATCGGCGGTTATAGCTTGATGATTTATGCGCGACAGTGGTTCGTACCGCAGGCGTCCCGCCTGCCTCTCGCCCATGAGTCGTCGTATTTGTCAGAACAGGCAGGCGAGACGCCTGCGGCACGAGAAAATAGTCGTTGTAGTATTAGCGAACGGACACGCGGGCGACTGACGCTGGCCGGTTATCAAGTGGCGATTGCTACGGCTGTGATTCTGGCGCTTTTGACGGCGCGGCGCAATGAGACTTACCATAGTTCGGCGGCTATGTGGAGCGATGTGCTGCGTCAGCGTCCATTAAATTATCGCGCGCAAAACAACTACGGATTAGTGTTTCTGGCGGAAGGAAAACCTGAGGCCGAAGAGTATTTCCGCGAATCGCTTCGACTTAACCCATATTACTGGCAAGCGAGTTACAACTTGGGCATTGCGTTAGCCAGACGCGGTGAAACCGAGCAGGCTATTGCCAAATATGAGGAGACGTTGGCGCATAATTTCGGTTATCTGCCAGCTCTGCAACAGTTATCTAACGCATATAACAATCTTGGCCTGACGCTGCGGAACCAAGGTAAATTTTCTGAGGCTGAAGCTCTGTTTCGCAAGTCGCTTGGGCTAGATACCAACTTCTGGCCGGCACGTTATAATCTCGGCTTGGTCCTGGCTAATCAACAACAATATCAGGCGGCCATCATCGCGTATCACGAGGTTCTGAAAATTAATCCGGACTACAGCGCGGCGCGCGAACAAATCGCTCACGCAGAGTTTCAACTGGCTGCGGAGCTATCAGTAAAAGGAAAAAATGACGCGGCTATTTTGCATTATACCGAAGCGCTTCGTTACCTCCCAAATTATGTGGAAGCAGGCAATAAATTGGCCGAGGCGATGAAACAACAGAAGGCGCTGAATGAGAAACAGAACGACTTGACCACCGCGGCGCAATCGCAAACTCAGGCGTTGCAGAAAAATCCCGCCGACCAAGCTTTGCAACAGCTCGCGGCGCACGCGCACAATAATTTGGGTTTGCTTTTATTGCAACGTGATGGGTTCAAAGAGGCGACTGCGTCGTTCCAAGCGTCCATTCTGATATGGCCCAAGTTCTGGCAGGGTCATTACAATCTCGGCATAGCTTTCGAGAACATCGGCAAAAGCGACGAGGCTATTAAACAGTATCGGCAGACTATAAATTTGAACTCGGACTACGCGCCCGCTCGGCACAGCCTGGCTAACGTACTTAATAACGTCGGAGTGCCGATGTTGAACGCTCCAGATAAACTTGCCGCCGCCGAATTGCTTTTCCGCGAAGCCTGCCAGCTCTCGCCCACTTACTGGCAAGCGCCGTATAATCTGGGATTAGTGCTAAATCGCACCAATAGACTAGAAGAGGCTATCGCTGCGTACTCGACGGCCATCCGCTTGAATCCAAATTGCGAACCGGCGAAGAACCTGCTGGCCAACGCTACTCAAGAACTCAAAGCACAGAAATCGAAGTAAATTAAACGACGGGTGTGGCGAGAAGTACTCGTGCACTATCGGTCGGATAAATCGTCTCTACATCCGGCGTGTTGCGACGACTGTTTTCCCGTACCGCAGACGTCTCGCCTGCCTGCTCTAACAAATGTGGTAACTCATGGGCGAGAGGCAGGCGGGACGCCTGCGGTACGGACGAGGGCAGGCGGGACGCCTGCGGTACGGACAAGGGCAGGTGAGACGCCTGCTGTACGGTTATTGTAGCGCTAGTGGCGGGCTTCGGTGCTCTCGGTTCGGCGACACGCGCGACTGACGCAGTCACATCCGATGTAAAAGTTCGTGGTTTCGTCCCGTCGCGCTCTTCTCGCGCGGCGATGCGTTGAGCGCACTGGCTGGCCACACAGCCGGTTTCCATTTCAAGGACTTCCTCGCACAATGCGGAGTACGCTTTCGAGGCATGGCAGTTGGGATCAAAGTAAATGACGGGGAGACCATCTTTCTGACTCTCCGCTATCCTGATGTTCTGTCGGACGACCGTGGTGAAAATATGCTCGCGCAAACGTTCATCGAGCCGCAACGCTTCGAAGGTCACGCGCGCGACGTTGGTGCGCGTATCGAACATGGTCACCAGCACACCACTCAATTTAAGCGGCGGATTCATGGCTTCACGCACCATGCCGATCACTTCAAACAACTTGCCCAGTCCTTCCAACGCAAAAGGATGCGCCTGCAAGGGCACGAGCACTTCGCTGGCGGCAGCCATGGCGTTCACGGTCAGCAGTGAAAGACTGGGTAGACAATCAATCAGGATGTAGTCATAATCGTGATGCAAGATTTGCAGTGATTTTGAAAGCCGCATCTCACGACCGATCATCATCACCATTTCTATTTCCGCGCCGGATAGATCAATATGACTGGGAATAATATCCAGACGATCCCACTGAGTCCGAACTACCAAGTGTGCCACGTCGGGTTTGGAGCTGGTCAGCAATTCATAGACCGACTCGCTCAAGTTAGCGGCTCGTTTGCCCAGTCCCAGAGTCAGATTAGCTTGCGGGTCCAAGTCAACCAGCAGCACGCGCTTGTCGCGCCGCGCCAGCGCCGCGCCGAGATTCAAAGCGGTAGTGGTTTTACCCACTCCGCCTTTCTGATTCATAATGGCGATTATTCGTGGCATTATGCGAGCGCCTTTCAACAATTACTAACATTACTACGGCTGACTATAATATATTAGTCGTAATTATCCTGCCGCCAAAATAGAAAACGAGGACAAAAGGGAATTGTGGGTTTTGGATTGCGGATTGACTGACGCCGTTTTAATCGCAGATGTTCCCATTTTTTGTGAGCAAGTCATTCTCGTGTTCGCGATGGAAGATCGAATACAGCACGGGCAACACGACCAAGGTAAGCAGCGCGGCTGAAATTACTCCGCCGATAACAACAGTGGCCAGGGGACGCTGAACTTCCGCCCCCGTGCCAGTCGCGATAGCCATAGGAACAAAGCCCAGGGAAGCTACCAGCGCGGTCATCAGCACTGGGCGCAACCGAGTAAGGCTGCCCTCTAGGATTGCGTCCCGCAGTCCCTTGCCTTCAATGCGCAGTTGATTGATGAAACTGACCATCATCAGTCCATTAAGAACCGCTACACCCGACAGAGCAATGAACCCGACTCCCGCGGAGATTGAAAACGGGCTACCCCTCAGCCACAGGGCCATTACGCCTCCCGTCAGCGCCAGCGGCACACCGGTGAACACTAATAACGCGTGCTTGATCGAGCTGAAGGTGGCGAACAGGAGTATGAAGATCAGTGCCAACGTAAGCGGAACAACAAGCGTCAGGCGCTCCTGAGCGGCGATCATATTCTCAAACTGACCACCCCAACCCATCCAATAACCCTCTGGAAGATGGCCTATCTCTTTCTCGATGCGTTGTTGCGCTTCCGCCACAAACGAACCGATATCGCGTCCGCGCACGTTGCACTGCACGACGATTCGGCGCTTACCATCTTCACGCTTGATGACGCGTGCGCCTTCTTCCACGCTGATCTTAGCCACATCCGCCAATTGAACGTAGCCGGGCAGGGAACCTCCATCCGCCGTGATTGACTTGGTACTGATGAGGTTCTCGTTTTTAGGCAACGGAATCGCCAGCAATCCTATTGTCTGGATATTGCCGCGTAATTTCTCGGGAAGCCGAACAATGATGTCAAACCGGCGATCCCCCTGAATCACCTGTCCAGCCTCAGCTCCGCCCATAGCCACTTCGATTACTTCCTGAACATCTTTTATGTTCAGGCCGTAGCGAGCGATAATAGCTCGATTTATCTCAATGGTGAGAATCGGCAGGCCCGTCGTTTGTTCAACTTTGATGTCTTGAACAGCGGGAATCTCTCGCAGTACTTTCGCAACCCTGTTCGCGTACTTTGTCATGACGTCCATTTCGTCACCATAAATCTTGATAGCCAAGTCGCTGCGCACACCAGAAATCAGTTCATTCATGCGCAACTCGATGGGTTGACTGAACTCATAGTTCTGACCAGGCAGGTTTTTGACAACTTCTTCCATCGCTTCGGCGAGTTCTCCCTGAGTTCTGGCTTTCTTCCACTGCTCTCGAGGTTTGAGCATGATGTAGGTGTCTGAAACCTCGGGACCACAAACATCAGTCACGACCTCTGATGTCCCTGTGCGAGCGAACAGCACCGCTATTTCATCCGGGAATTTTTTGAGCAATTCCGCTTCGACCTTCTCCTGCATGGCGACGCTGGCTGACAGTGCAATACTGGGCATTCGGGTAGGCTGCAACGCCAAGGCGCCTTCAGTCAACTTCGGGATAAACTCGCTGCCCATCGTCATCGTCAATAGAAAGGTGCCGGCCAAGACAGCCAACGCTCCCGCGATCACGACCAGTCTGCGGCGAAGCGCCCAGTCCAATACCAGCCGATAAATTGCTTTGGCCCAGCGTACCAGGAATAACTCTTTTTCAGAAATACGTCCGCCAAGCACGAGCGCGGCGAGCGCGGGCACCACAGTAAAAGTAAGCAGTAGCGCTCCGCCCAGCGCCAGCAGGACGACGGATGCCATAGGGGTAAACATCTTTCCTTCAACTCCGGTCAACGTCATGATGGGAAGGTACACGATCATGATAATCGCCACGCCAAACACTGTCGGGCGAGCAACTTCGGAAGCGGCATCGTGGATCAACTTAAAGCGTTCGATTTTTTTCAAGGGCCGTCCCAACTCGCGCTGTCGTTCAGCCAACCGACGCATGAAGTTCTCGACCATCACCACGGCGCCATCTACGATGATGCCAAAATCAATTGCTCCGAGGCTCATCAGATTACCGCTAATTTTGTTTTGAACCATTCCTGTGACAGCAAACAACATCGATAGTGGAATCGCGAGCGCAACAATGAGTGCTGCCCGAATGTTGCCAAACAAAAAGAAGAGCACGGCGATGACCAAAATCGCTCCTTCGAACAGGTTCTTCTTAACGGTCTCTAATGTGGCATCGACAAGATACGTACGATTATACAGCGTATGGATTTTTACATTCTCCGGCAGGCATTTGTTGACTTCGGCAATCTTTCGATCAACACGTTGAGAGACGGTGCGGCTGTTTTCGCCATAAAGCAGGATTGCCGTCCCCACCACGGCTTCTTTGCCGTTAACCGTCCCCGCGCCGGTGCGCAGTTCCTTGCCCAATCCAACTCCCGCAACATCCTTTATAAAGAACGGCACACCATCATGCGTTCCAAGCTTGATGTTGGCGATATCGTCTTCGTTACTGATCTGGCCGATAGAACGAATGATGTACTGTTCGCCGCTGTGTTCGATGTATCCACCACCAACGTTGGCATTATTGGCGGCTAACGTCTCCATCAAATCCCGAAAACTGATCCCATATGACATCAGTTTCATCGGGTCAGGAGTGACGTGGTATTGCTTCTCATAACCACCGATGGTATTAACCTCGGTTAAACCAGCGACTGTGCGCAATTGAGGCTTTACGATCCACTCTTGAATAGTTCTGAGATCTGTTGACGTATATTGAGTGCCATCGGCCTTGGGGCCAGTGGCCTCGACGCTCCAGAAATATATCTCGCCCAAGCCGGTCCAGATTGGCCCCATGAACGGCGTGCCGACGCCGTTGGGCAGACTCTCTTTAGCTTCGGCCAGTCGTTCAGCTACTAACTGGCGCGCACGGTAAATATCCACATCATCATGGAAAATAACCGTGACTTGTGATACTCCATAAAATGACACAGAACGAATTTGCTCCACTCCCGGGATTCCCTGCATCGCCCATTCGATGGGGAATGTGATCCGCTTTTCGATCTCGACCGGCGAGAGCGCGGTGACGGCGGTGTTGATTTGGATCTGTTTGTTGGTGATGTCCGGCACGGCATCAATGTTGACACGCGAGAGATTGATCGCACCCAATCCAGCGATAGTCATGGCAAGCAACACCATCAACAGGCACTGTCGAACTGCAAATCCAAGTATTCGCTCTAACATTTTCTTTCTCCCGAATGAAAATTCAGACTACGTTGATTTCGTTAGTGTGAATGCGCGATTGCATAAACACACGTATCTCTTTCATAATGTCGTTCCTCGATTAGTGTGCGCAACCACCTTCGCCTTTGCTCAGTTCGGCCTTCAAGATGAAACTATTGCGTACAACGATTTTCTGGCCCGCTTCCAATCCGGATTTAATCTCAATCATTATTCCGTCGCTGTAACCACACTGCACGGGCTGCGTCTTAAATTCGCCTTCGACGTCGCCTGTCACGAACACAATTTCCTTGCCTTCGAAGGTCTGGATTGCGCCGATGGGCACGACTACCGGCGCCTCATGTTCTTCAAGCACAATGACGCCTGTCACAAATAACCCTGGACGCAAATAACCGTTTGCGTTGTCAAGGCTGATCCGCACAAATGCCGCACGCGTCTTCTCGCTGACGATGGGGTGAATTACAGCCACCTTGCCTTGAAGAAGATTGTCATCCTCCGACACTTTGATCCTGACGACCTGCCCCACTTTAACGCGATTGATATCCTTAGGATAAACTCTGACATTGCACCACACCGACGACAGGTCAACGATGGTGAAACAATTGCTTGTCGTTTCGAGATGCTCACCGCGGGTAATGTGCTTTTCAGTAACAATGCCGGCGAATGGAGCTCGGAGTTCGTATCTGGCCACTTGTTCATCATTCTCTTTGGAAATGGCGGAGAGTTGGGCTTCGGCGACGCCAAGAATATGCAAACGTCGTTCGCTGTTCTGGAACGTTATCTCCATAACTCTTAGTGCCCGTTGCGCTTGAACCAACCGCTGGCGATAGTTAAAATTCACCTCTTCAAAAGCGCCTTTGTACTCGGCCTCGGCGCATTCGAACTGTTTGGTTGCAAATTCATATTCGGCTTGGCTAATAATTTTGTCTGCTTGAAGCTTCTGCGCGCGATTCCAAGCTGAACGCCCTAATCGCAATGCGGAATATGAAGTTAACAGCCTGCTCTTATTCTCACCAATGGATAGACCTTGAAGCCGCTTTTCGATCTCGTCAGGTTCAGGTTTGGATATCAAGATATCCAAGAGCTTTCTGGTATTGTCATGAACCATTTGTTCGCGCTCCAGATCCAAACGTGCGAGATCTAAATTGAGACGCGCCGTGAAATAGTCAATTTTTGCGCTACCCAGTTCCGGGCTTTCAAGAATCGCCAACAACTCTCCATCGATCACTTTGTCGCCTATCGTCTTCAAGACTTGAACAGTAACACCTGGAACACGCGGCGTAATGTGAGCTACGTTGTCTTCATTGACCAATATCTCTCCGGGGCATTCCAATGTTTTGGCCAGTTTCCCGGACGATACAAGCTGCAGCTCCAACTCGACCATCTTCATCTGTTTAGCATTCAGATGAATAACGCCTTTTTCATCGGAATGGCCGTCATGCGCGTCCTTTTCTTTCTCGCAACCTTCCTTGCCGTGCCCATGTTCTTCCGCACGAAGCATCGTCGCCGCGCAGACGGCCGTGACCATAAAGACGAAGAACAAATAGCGGTAAGACATATCATCTCTCCTGTATCGGGTTCACGTTGTCCGTGGAAACTTCCTGTTTCGGTTGTTGACTGGCGTCAGGAACATCCTCCAAGCGGCGTCCTAAAGCAGCTTCGATTCTTTGCAGAGTGCGACGATGTTCGATCAGGATATCGTAGTAATTGATCTTCGCCTCAATTACTGACGACTGCGCTTTCAATAAAGAGATGACGCTGATTTCACCGGCCGCGAACGCCTTCTCCGAAAGAGCAATGCTTTCGTTGACCTTTGGAAGCATCTCGTCACGGTTGAAGATCACGCGTTTTTCCAGTGAACGCATGATTCCAATAGCGTCCGCAAGCTCTGCGCGCACGGTGTGCAGTTCCGCATAGTAATTGGCGCGAGCAATATCTCGCGCAATAGTCTTTTCCTTAATTTGCGCCCCGTTTCGATTCAGAAAGGGGACTTGGAAGGTTACGAGACTCCCTACAAAAGATTCCCATGCGTTTCCGTTGTATGCGAAGTCTGTCGTTGGTCCAAGTTTCAGGCTTGGGAACTGACGAGCAATGGCTGCGAGAAGTTCTCCTTCGGCGGCTTCGTAACGCCACTGCAATATTTTGAGCCGGGGAGATTCCAGCAAGACGGCGATCAGTCCATCGAGATTCCAGTCTCGCACTAAAGGCGTAGGGCGATTGCGATCCACTTGTAATTTCAATGTGGTAGTGGGCGGAAGCCCGATTATGTCCAGCAAACTTCGTCTCGCAGCCGCAACCTCCGTTTCAGTGCGCAAGGCGTCCGATTGGAAACGCAAGCGATCAAGTTCCACGAGATTGAGATCAAACTGATTTCCAGCTCCACGCTCAACACGCGCTTTGATGTTTCTGATCAATTCGTCGGCCAGACTGATTGCGGCTTGATTGGCTTTGAGTTTGGCTTCCA
>JAZDLP010000288.1:0-10755 GCA_043801885.1 Planctomycetota bacterium
TTTATTGAAGCCCCTAAGCCAACAATCTTTTCTGTAGATGGTTTTTTGAGAAAGCATGCAGAGCATAGGCTACAAAAAGAGCACCAAAAACATCCAGGCTATGAGAACCCGCAATGTGCGCGGCATTTTCATTGAAGCATAGGAATTTCAAAGTTTGTCGCCAAAAATGATCTTTTTTCATTCAATCAAAAATTAAAAATCAAAAATCCCATTATACACTTACCGTTCGACGAACACCGCCGCGAATAACAGCAGACTGACCAGGCCGTTGATCGTAAAGAAAGCGGCGTTGATGCGACTCAAATCTGTCGGTCTCACGATCCAATGTTCATAGATCAGCAGCGTGCCTACGGCGGCGACGGCCAGATGGTACCACTCACCAAAGCTGGCGTAGATTCCTGTCAAGACCAGCAGTGCCAGAGCCAGCGTATGCAACAGCGCTGAAACGATCAGCGCACGACGGATGCCCAGTCTCTTTGGAATGGAATGCAGTCGTGGATCGGCGCAGTCAACCGCATAATCCTGACAGGCGTAGATCACGTCAAATCCGGCGACCCACAGCATAACGATCACCGTCAACAACAAGGGAAAGGCTTCGAACGGTAACGCCCAGCGTGCGCCCAATTCGGCCAGCGGTCGCAGATCGCCTTGCGCCGCCAAGTGCGCTCCCACCGGCGCCAGTCCCAGTGCCAGCCCAAGCCAGAAATGGCACAGACTGGTAAAGTACTTTGAAAATGAATAGCCCAACAACAACGCCAGCGTCGGCAGCGCGCAGATAAAGCACGCCAAATTCAAAAACCAGGCGCTAATCCAGAAAACAAGCGCGCACGCTACAATAAACGCGGCCAGAAATCGTGGCGAAACTGCGCTGGTCACTGTGGGACGATGTTGTGTGCGCGGATTAGCAGCATCAATATGACGATCAATAAGGCGGTTAAAGGCCATTGCGGCGCTGCGCGCGCTGACCATGCAGACTAGGATCAGCGCGAAAGTCTTTGACGACGGCCAGCCTCGCGCGGCCACGATCATCGCTATCAACGCAAACGGCAGCGCGAATATCGAATGCGCGAATTTGATGGAATCCAGAATTAATGCTAAACGTTGAAACATTGTTTTTATCATTAGAGACTCTTGCTCACTGCGCCCTTCCAAATAACGCAGCGTGACTGCCTGCCGCAAGCCGGTCGTCAACGCGACCAACTCGGCGTCGAGACATGCCAACGCTTCGCGTCTGTTCGCGGCATTGGCCGGCTCGGAAGATTCTACTGGTTTGAGCATGGCTATCTCCATCTGGTGCCGAGCACGGTTGGCACGACTGCGTATGGCGAAAAGGGCGGTCTTGCGAGCCACATCGTGTAACCAAGCTGCCAAGTCTCCGTGTCTGCCAAGAACTTTTGCCTTTCGAGCCAACGCCATAAAGACCGCTTGAGCGGCATCCTCAGCCTCGTGGACGTCATGCAATTGCCGCAAACAGGCGCGGTAGACCGCGCTGCCGTGGCGTTCCACGATCACAGCAAAGGCAGCCTCGTCGCCACGGTCCGCATACTTAACCAGGAGTTCCGCGTCAGTTTCCATATCAGATACTCTAATCCAGCCGACTTCTTCTTCGTTCGTTAGATACTTGCAGGCGACCCATTTTTCCAACATGAATTCTGTAAAAAAAATTAGCGCTGGTTCAAATTAAGGTATACTACGCACGGCTGAAAACCCAGTTTTTTTACCCAGTAGCGTCACGCTGTCACTCCTCGCGGGGTGCGAACAACAATTGAATCTATTTCCCGGGGTTATCGCTTCGCTCAACCACCGGCTAATGGCTTTGAACCCTTCGAGTTCTCGCCGAACTGTAATCCATAATTCTTAATTCTTAATTTTTAATTCGCTCAAGATGCCTATGCTACAAAAGCCGAAATTTCGACCGCGTGCAGTATAGCTGCGGCTTGCTTGCGTTGCGATTTAGCCACCCATCGCCTTTGCATGCGCCAGGAATGCATTTGGCAGTTCGTCCACTAGATCGCCGGCGACCATGCACCAGATTCCTAAACGCTTGACCGCAAAATCGCCGGCCAGTCCGTGTAGATACACGCCTAGACAAGCGGCTTCAAACGTCGGCAATCCCTGGCCCAGCAGCGCGCCGATCAGTCCGGAGAGCACATCGCCTGTTCCGCCGGTAGCCATGCCAGCGTTGCCAGTAGTGTTTTCATAGAGGCGTTTTTCGTCGCAGACGATCGTGCCGGCGCCTTTCAGAACGACAATCGCGCCCGAAAGTTGCGCGCACTTCAGCGCGGTGCCTCGACGATCAGCTTGTACGTTTTGGATCGGTATGTCTAGCAGACGCGCCATTTCGCCGGGATGTGGCGTGAGCACTAGCGACCGCTGCGCTTGCGCGGCTTTCAGTTTGGATATTTTCCCGCCGCGAAACGCATTCAGTCCGTCCGCGTCCAGTAATAGCGGCGACTTTATTTCGTGAGCCAGCACGCGAATAAGCTCCGCGGTTTCGGGAGACTGAGTCATGCCTGGTCCCATAACGACGACGCTGGCCCATTCGCTTTGCGTGCGAAGTTCTTTCATCGCGCGTTGACTAAACACGCCGATTTTGGTCTGTGACAATCCAATGGTCAGACATTCATCCAAACCAGTAGCGGTAATATCCCAGATCGAACTGGGAACCGCTACGCGCACCAGTCCGGCTCCGCCACGATACGCCGCACGACCAGCCAGGCGCGGCGCGCCAGCCATGCCTCGCGAACCACCGATGATCAAAACTCGACCGCAATCGCCCTTATTGGCAGTCGTAGCGCGATGTGGCAGCGACGGAACAGTTTTAATCAGTTTGATCGCATTTTTGGATATTTGCATACACCCGCATTCCCGTATAATGGTATATTATCTGATGAAGGAGCTGTTGCATGAGTATTTTCATCATGGTCGACTTTTTGGCAAAAGTGGTTTCCTCACGTCTCCGTGTCTCCCCGTCTCCTCGTCAACAACGCCTTTCAATTACAACCTCATGGCTGCGCTGGGAAATTTGTAGCCGCATGCTGTTGATTGCCCTGGCCATGGGTTGGATGTCCGTTGGCAGCGCCGCGAGTGAACCGGTTGGCATTAAGATGGCTGATGGCAAGATATTGCGTTGCGATATCTTGAAAGTCAGCAAGGCCGGTGTGGTACTGAAAATTAACGGAAAAGAACAGACGCTGCCGCTGGAAGTCATTACATCTAAAGAAGTACAGGAATGCTACGCGCAGATTAAGGATAAGAACGACGCTAATTTGCGTTTCGATATGGGCGCTTATTTCCTGAAGAAACAACTCCTCAAAGAAGCTGAGGAGGAGCTGCTCGAAGCCGTCAAGCTTGATCCAACGATGACGGACAAAGTGTCGCCATTGTTAAAGACTATTAACGAGAAAAAACAGCCAAATATACCGCCCAAGGAAAAGACGCTCACGCCTGAAACGAAGAAAGAACCCGATAAAGCGGAAACGACGGAGAACGAGGAGCCAAAAAAGGACCCGATCCAACAAGCTAAAGATGATTTTGCCGCTCGTTTTCAACGCAAAAATATCCCGCCACGCACCGAAGCGCAGGTGACAGAATTTCTGACGAAGCGCAAAGAAGAACTGAACACCAAACTTGGCGGCGCCTGGCGCATGCTGGAGACGGCACACTTTTACAGTTTTTCAAACATTCCGGAAAGTAAACACCGAATGATCAATGCGGTGTGGCTCGAAAGAGCTGTCGCCGCGGAGAATGATATAAAAGGTCTTTACCCACTGCTGTGCGATGTGTTACGGCATAAAGATGGCGACAAACTGTGGAATAACAAGTGTCCGATTTATTTCTTTGATAAGTTCAACGAGTTTCAGCGTTTTGCGGTCGAAATTGATGGCTCGCCCGGCGCGGCGAACTCTGGCGGGTATTTCTCGTCCAACGGCCGCGAGGTGCATATTTGCATTCCGTTTATGACTCAACGATTTAGCGAAAAAATCGCGGATCGCCGCGCGCGCAGCACGCTTTACCACGAAGGCACACACGCGTTTTTACAGTTAAGCGGCGAAGATGTGCAATTGTCCCGATGGCTCCATGAAGGTTTGGCACAGTTTATAGAGTTTTGGTTTGATCCGAAGAACAATCCTGATCGAATACAGCGAGTGGGTTTCCTGGGTCAGCGGATTCGCGCAGGCGCCATACCGAGTTGGACGATGATGCGCGAGCGGCCGATGGGCGGCATGGATAGTGAAGGCTACTCTTGGGCTTGGGCAAAATTGGAATTTCTGTACCGCAATTTTGACAACCAAAAGTTGCCTACGCTGATTCGCGCGCTCAAGTCCGGCAAGAAAGAAGAGGACGCGATTCAGAGCACATTCGGTTATTCCGCCGAAAAACTGGAAGCCGCGTTTGAAATTTGGGTCAAGGAAATGGCCAAAAACAACTTCAAGTTTACTCCGTAGCGCAGACGTCTTGCCTGCAATCCAATCATTAAAATAATCAAGTAGCGCGCATGCCGTGCTTTAGTTATAATGTATGCGTGATTGTGAATTGCGAATTGCAAATGACACATATAGGAACCATTTAAAATATGGCTGACATTGAATTAGCTTGCCACACCGCTGCGTGGGGCGACGATGCGTTTATTAATGCCTTATGCGATATCGAGACCGCGGGGTTCAAGGGAATTGAAACTACTACCGGAGTGGTCGAGCAGTTCGAAGATCGCGTGGACGTCTTTAACGAAATCCTGCAACAACATAAAATTCGGTTGGTCGCCATTACCGCCGGTGGCGCGCAGTGGCCGGGCACGAGTCTGGAAGAAGAAGTAGAACGCAATTTGAACATCGTGCGCTTTCTCAAGTCCGCCGGTGCCAATATTCTCACACTGATGCCGCCGATGCCAAATCCAAACCAGCCATTGGAAGATGAAGCCGATATTATTCCGGTGGCCACCGCTTATGGCGAGATCGCTCGACGCACACAAGAACTAGGTCTCTTGCCCTGTCTGCATCCGGACATTGACAGTTTGGTTCATAATCAGAAGACGCTGGAGACATTTCTCGAATACTCTGACCCGACTACGATGAAGCTGTGCATAGACATTTCGTTTTTGGCATTTGCGGAAATTCCAATAAATAAGTTTCTCAAAGAACACCACAAGCGCATCGGAAATATGCATCTGCGCGATTTGAAATTGCACCCAAGCAAAAAGAAAAAAGAGAAGAATCCGGCCAAGTTTCAGACAGTGGAATTAGGCAAGGGCATTTTGAAGTTGGAGGAATTCGTTAACTCTCTTTTGCGTATCGAGTTTTCGGGATGGGCTTCGGTCGAGTTAGAAAAAAACGCCAAGAATTTGGCGCAGCAAGCGAGTCATAGCTATCATTATGCTGCGCAGGCGCTGGATATGATTTTGTGAAAATTGTTCGTACCGCAGACGTCTCGCCTGCAATTTAACTTGGTAGTATAGGAGAATGATTCATGTCCACTCGATTATTTACTTCGGAGTCAGTCTTCCCCGGTCACCCGGATAAGGTTGCCGATCAGATATCAGATGCCATTCTGGATGCGATGTTGAAAGATGATCAACGCTCGCGCGTGGCATGCGAGACGCTTGTGACCACCGGTGTAGCCATTATTGCCGGCGAAGTCACTACTGAAACCTATGTCCATATTCCGGATGTAGTGCGCAAGGTTGTTCGCGAGATCGGCTACACTGACCCACGTATGGGCTTCGACTGCGACAGTTGCGCCGTGATGGTTTCACTGGACCGTCAAAGCGCGGACATCGCCCGTGGCGTTGATGAAAATTCCAAACAAGACATGGGCGCCGGTGATCAGGGTATGATGTTTGGTTACGCCAACCGTGACACCCCAACACTGATGCCTCTGCCCATTCATCTTGCTCATGCCATCTCGGAACGCGCCTTCAATGCGCGGACAAACAACGAAATGCCATACCTGAGGCCCGACGGTAAATGCCAGGTAACCGTTGAATACGACGGCCGCAAGCCGTTGCGAGTTCATACGGTTGTAGTCAGTCTGCAACATACGCCCGAAATGAACGACAAGCAGGATCAATTAAAACGGGACACGATTGAATTGATTGTCAAACCAGTTATTCCCGCGCAGTTGCTCGATAAGAATACGATCTATCACGTCAACCCCACCGGTCGCTTTGAAATCGGCGGTCCGCATGGCGATACCGGGCTGACGGGACGCAAGATCATTGTGGATACTTACGGTGGTTACGCTCCGCACGGCGGCGGCGCTTTCTCGGGTAAAGATCCTACCAAAGTAGATCGCAGCGCCGCTTACTTCGTGCGCTACGTAGCGAAAAATATTGTCGCTGCGGATTTGGCCGACGAAGCGCTGGTGCAAGTCGCTTATGCGATCGGCGTGGCTCAACCGGTTAGCGTTCTGGTTGACACGCACGGCACCGGCCGCCTGAAAGACGAAGCGCTGGCAGCGTTGGTACGCAAGCATTTTGACTTCCGACCGCGCGCCATCATTGATCATCTGAATTTGCGTCGCCCCATCTACTTCGAAACTGCTCGCTACGGACACTTCGGCCGCGAATTGCCAAACTTCACTTGGGAGAAAAAAGATCAAGCCGCGCAGTTGCGTGAAGCGGCTGAATGCAAGACGTCAGTAAGTGGCTAATTCCCTCAATAATGAGTCGGCGGAGATGTTCTCGGGGGCATGTCGCTAAATGCCGGGGCTGTATTCGGAAGATATCAAGCAGCGCGTACGCACTGCCAATAACCTGGTGGACATCGTCCAAAGCGCTGTCGGCAAACTCACTCGCGCCGGCCGCAATTTGAAGGCTTGCTGCCCGTTCCACAACGAAAAAACAGCGTCGTTCAACGTCAATCTTGAAGGTCAGTACTTCAAGTGTTTTGGCTGCGGCAAGAGCGGCGATGTGTTCACCTTCGTCATGCTGCACGAGCGCGTGGATTTTCCCGAGGCGTTCCGCATTCTGGCGGATCGCGCCGGCATTCGTATCGAAGATAATCCTCAAGCGGCCATTCAATATAAGAAAGAGACCGACTGGAAAAGTTATCTTTACAAACTTAACGACGCCGCGGCGCGTTTTTACCGCGAACAACTATTCGCCAACGCCGGCAATGCCGCGCGCGAGTACTTGAAAAAACGCCAGTTGTCGGATGAGATATGCGAGAAGTTTCAGATTGGCTACGCGCCAGTCGGCAGTTCGCCGCTGCTGGAACGGTTGCAGAGTCTGAAGGCGCCTCCGACAGCCATCGTCAAAGCGGGATTGGCCACGCAACGCGACGACGGTTCAGTCCGCGACTTTTTCTATGATCGGCTGATGTTTCCGATCCGTGATATTCAGAATCGTGTGATCGCTTTCGGCGGACGAATACTGGGCGACGGCGAGCCAAAGTACTTAAATACGCGCGAAACGCCGCTATTCAGCAAAACTCACACCGTCTACGGCTTGGACCAGGCCAAAGAGCAGATTGTCAAAACGCGCCAGGCAATTCTAGTGGAAGGCTACACCGACGTAATGATGTGTCACCAGTTCGGTATTGCCAATGTGGTCGCCTGTCTGGGCACAGCCATTACTTCCGAACACATTCGGCGATTGCGACGTATGGCCGACGAACTAATTCTGCTCACCGACGCCGATACCGCCGGTGCTCGCGCCAGCGAACGCAGCTTGGATGTATTGTTTACCGAGCAGATGCCAGCTCAGATCGCACGGCTGCCGGATTTGCAGAAAGACCCTTGCGACTACCTTCTGGCCAACGGCAAGGATGCATTCCTGGCGGCGATAAAACAACGCTTGGACTTGTTCGAATATAAGTTTGATATGGTGCGCCAAAAATACGATCTGCTTGCTCCAGCGGGACTGAAGAACGCAGCCGAAGAACTGATGGCGTTGATCTCGCTGATTCCTGATACATTATTGAAAAATCGGTATCGGTATGAAGTTTTGAAGCGTCTTAATGTGGATGAACGGGATCTGCGCTACGAAGTCCGCAACGTTCCAGTTGCTTCGTCAACAGACCGTGAGACGGGCGCCGATGACATCGGCGTACTATCGGCGCCTGAGACCGAGCTGGCTCAAGCCGAACGAGAGCTGTTGCGTTTTCTTTTTCATGAGCCGGCCTGGTTGGAAACGGCGCTGGCGCAAGTGGACTTGGCGGCGTTTACGGGTGGCCCCGAGTCTGCCATTGGGCGAGCGCTATTGGAGGGACTGGGGGAAGGGCGATTGCCTCTCGATATGTCTGTGATTGATCCCAACAATGCCGGCAGCATGATAGCTCGCGAAATCATTCCGCGGCTCCGTGATGAGAATAAAAATGGTATAGTTAAAGCAGTCAGCGCCGCTCAATCTTTGTGCGTCGCATTGGCGGAACATCCTCCGACAGGGTCTAAATTTGACATTGAGCGGCGGTTGAATATATTGACTAACCACATCCGAAAGGCGGCGCTATCACTTCAATGCCAGGAAGCCGCGCGTCACTGGACGCATGCTAAATTGAACGGAGATACGGCAGTCGAGGAAGAAGCCTATAACCAGTTGGTCTTGTTGAGAAAAGAATTGGTTAAACTTAAATCCTGTTCCGGCAAGAAGTTGCGTTAAGTTTTGAAAACTGTTTGAAGACTTGGATATTTGATACATCTTTTAAGTAATCCGTATAGAGGCTAGTGGCTAGTGGTTACCAGCCACCAGTCACTAACCACCAGCCACTATATATTTTTAGGAGGTCAGTGAATTTGATTCAGGCAACACATTTGGTTTTAACGCCAAAACAAGAAGAAGAGCTGGAAAAGATTATTGATCGCTTTCGCGAGCCGGGGTTGCTGAGCTATGAAGAATTAGATCAGCATCTGTCACCGGACATACAGGCGCCCAACGTGATTGATGCCGTATTGATGAAGATCGAAGAACACGGCATTGAGTTGGGCGAAGAAGTTGGAATTCGCAATCGCGAAGCCGCTCGCAATAGCGGACTGGACGAAGTAGTGGAAGTCGCCAGTGAAGAGGATGTAATCGTAGATGAGGCCGAAGGGCGTGAACTGCACGACCCAGTGCGTTTGTATCTCAGCCAAATGGGTTCCATCCCGCTCTTGTCCCGCGAGCGGGAAATCAAGCTGGCTCAAACTATCGAATTGATGAACAATGGCTTTCGTCGCAAGGTTCTCACCAACGACTGCGTCATCGCTGGAGCCATTGAAATCTTCGAAGCTCTGAATCGCGCCGATCTGGCTTTTGACCGCACCGTCCAGACCTCCGGTTCGTCCGGCGTCGAACGCGACGATATCTTCGAACGCAAAGAGGGGCACTTGACGACGCTACGCGCCATCCTGCGGCGCAACGCTGAGGATTTGACGCAGTTGAAGGATGCGAATCTGCCAACGTCACGCGCCAAATTACTCAAGATTCTGTTGAAAGAACGGCGTCTGAATGCGAATCGCTTGCTCGAAGAACTCGGCCTGCGCACCAAGAAGCTGTTGCCGCTGATGGAAAAGCTGCGCGAGTTTGATCGGCAGACTCAGTCCTACCTGACCGAGATGCGGAATATTCAGCATAACCCTGACAAGGCTGATAAACTGGAACGATTACGCCGCCGCGTGGATCGAATTATCGAGACCGTCCGAGAATCGCCCGAAGAACTGCATCTTCGCGTGACACTGATGAACCGTCGTTATGCGGCTTTTGAAAGTGCCAAAAAACTACTCAGCGCCGGCAATTTGCGCTTGGTAGTCTCGATCGCTAAGAAATATCGGCACCGTGGCCTGCAGTTTTTGGATCTGATTCAGGAAGGCAACACCGGACTGATGAAGGCCGTTGAAAAATATGAATACCAGCGCGGCTACAAGTTCAGCACTTACGCAACGTGGTGGATTCGCCAGGCTATCACCCGCGCTATCGCCGATCAAGCTCGCACCATTCGCATCCCAGTGCACATGATCGAGACCATGAGCAAATTGCGCAAAGTTAGCAAACAGTTGTTGCAGGAACTGCGGCGCGAGCCGACCGTCGAAGAACTTGCTGATGAAGTGCAGCTCTCCGTGACCGAAACTCGGCGTATCCTGAAGATCAGTAAACACCCGATCTCGCTGGATCGTCCCATCGGCGACTCAGACGACAGCTACTTCGGCGACTTTATTGAAGACAAGACCGTTGAATCGCCAGTCAGCGTAGCCAGCTACGAGATGCTCAAGGATAAAATCGAGCAGGTACTGGATACGCTTACTTTCCGCGAACGCGAGATCGTCAAGCTGCGCTACGGCTTGGGAGACGGCTACACTTACACATTGGAAGAAGTCGGCCGCAAGTTCAAGGTAACTCGTGAACGTGTCCGTCAAATTGAAGCCAAAGCGCTGCGCAAGCTGCAGCACCCCGTTCGCAGCCGCAAACTGGAAGGCTTCCTGGAAGAGACTCCGCATGCAACGTAAAGTATCCACAGATGAACGCAGATAAACGCAGATAACTACAAGTATCCACAGATGAACGCAGATGAACGCAGATGAACGCAGATGGAAAATGGATTTATTGAGTCCAGTGTATACTGTGCACGGTTAGAATTTCGGCTTTTTCTACTGGGTAAAAAAGCTTAGATTTCAGCCGCGTGTAGTATAGCTAAAGAGACTGACGGTGGGGTGGATTGACGATTTGGCTCATGTCGGCAAGTGTGTGAAATCCCGTGCGCTTCGTAGGGGCACGGCATGCCGTGCCCCTACGGTATTGCACACACTTGCCATCTGCGTTCATCTGCGTTTATCTGCGGATTCATC
>JAZDLP010000291.1:0-3155 GCA_043801885.1 Planctomycetota bacterium
GCCTTTTCGACGCTTCCCACCGTCAGGATAGCTACTCGGCTCTTGCAGTCCGAACCGAGACGGGTCTTCCACCCGCTGGATGGATGCGCTATCATGGCGCACTGGTTCAAATACGCAAGCGTCAGGGTAACACTTTTAGAATTGAAATTAAGACTGCGCCTACGCTGACACTTCGTAGTCAAAGCCGCTGTATCAAAAAGAGGTATGCTACTCGTTTTGAAAAGTGTTACCTTGATTTGAATCATGCCTAAATTTCAGAAAAGTTGAATTTAAAATAATATCCCCCTATCTCCATAATCTCCATATCTCCCTTTCTTACACTACCTGAATGGCTATAAACCGTCGGATTAAAAGATAAGGACTGAACGGTTACCATTTCACAGTGTACGTCCTAGTCGTGTTCAACACGATTCCTTCCATATCTTGCGCGGTGATGTCCAGCGTGTATTCGCCAGGCGCCAGATCTTGTCCGGCGCTGATCTTGAAAGTCTCGCCTACTATCGCGCCTATCTGTATCGGCGGAGTAAAGTCAGGTATGCTGATTTTGTATTTGCCGTCTTTGACAATGTCTCGCGAAAATGGACTAATCGTCGAGCTTGCGGTTTTCAATATCACCTTGGTCTTGCTCAGATTAATGCCGGATTCATCGCTGAGCGTCAGTGTCCATTGCGCCTTGGATGTCAGGACGGTGGCAGTATCAGGTATGATCTTTAGCGTCGGAGGTTTCTTGTCTATCGTGAAGTTGATTGGCGGGAAATCAAGATTCGTTCCGAACGCATCCGTTACCGAGACCTTGATCGTGTGCGAACCATCCAGCATCGTTGTGTTTTCGGGCTGATAGAATATTTGTGTGCCGATTACTACTGGCGACGTCAATGGCTTGTCATCCAGCAACATTTTGACGTCTCTGTAGCCGCTTGGGCAGACGATGGATTTCAGGCGCGCGACAATCAACGGCGTTTCGCCGAACCAGCGTTGTGTCTGGCTGGGCCGAAAATCCACAATCTCTGCTTTGCAGCTTTGCAGTCCTTTCAACAACGCGGAGAGCGTCGGCGCTTTGCAGTCTTTATTTTTCGCAGTCTCAAACGTTTTCAACGCGGCCGCAAAATCGCCTTTTTCCATCAGCGCCTGGCCCAACGCAAAATATCCATCGCCGTTGTTCTCGTTTAGTTTGATCAATTCATGAGACAGTTCTATCGCCTGCTGCTGTAGTTTTAAGCGTGTGGCGAAATCCTTTTTGGGCGTGTTCCAAAAACTGCGCCAGCTACAGGCCAGACGACGCAGTTTTCCGTCGAACTTTTGTTGCGGATCCGTCATGCAATCTGCGTAGCACATCCAGATGGCATCGAGTTCGCGCAAGGCGATCTGGATAGCATTGAGTGTGACGAGGTCTTGACCGACTGGCTCAACCGCCGTCTCTTTTCCCGTCCACAGATTAACTCCAGTGACTGCGCTATTGATCTCGGCAACCTGTACCGTCAATGTTTTGGTCAGCGCCGCGATGCGTTCTTCAAACAACGCCGCGCGATAACGATAAGCTCGCGGATCGTCCGGTTTGCGCTGAATGGCGAGGTCGAAATTCCGTGACGCGGCGAGGAACGGGCCGGTCAAATAATCCGGCGCATCCTTGAGCATCATCCAACCGCAGCCTATGGCCAACAGAGCCGTAAGTTCTTGATCTCCGTAAGACTTCAGTTCGTTCTCGGTTTTCTTCAGCATTTCGCAGCGCGCTTCCGGACTGATGTTTTTCTGAGTCAGAGTAGCTAGTTGCGCGATGCGGCGAGTGATGATCAGATCTTCGCGGTCCGGACGCAGAGCTTGCGCGCGCGCGAAGGCTGTAATCGCATCTTTAGAGTTGTTACGCTGCGCCAGCAGCCAGCCATGCAGATTGTAAAGTTGAGCTTGCGCGAACAGTGATGCCGGCGGCGCGGCCAGCGCTTCCTGGCATCGTTTCTCCGCCTCCTCCAGCGCGCCGGGGTCGCCTTTCCAAAGCTGCGCCAGCGCCAGATTAATCAGCGCGTCGGCGCAATTGTTCCGGTGGCTAAGCGCTTGTTGGAAGAGCTTGGCAGCTTCCGCGGCGGCCGCTGGCCGCGCAGACGATTCGGCCGCCGTGAAGTTGGCCACCCCCGCCCCCACCAGCGCCCAAGCCTTCTCGTCCATGGTTGCGGCGCTGTCTGCCGCAATGCCCTTCCAGATATCATGAGCTTCTTTTAACGCCGCTTTGTTTTCTTTGTCTCGGAATAGCAGCCCGGCCAAGTACAGACGCACTCGTACTTTCTGGGGCAGTGAGCGACAGGCGTTAATAGCGATGGCGAGCGCGTCGGGATTGTCATCAAAGGCTCCACGAAGAATGCGTTCGCGATAAATGCTCTCCATTCGCGTATCCGCGTTCTGTCGCCAGAACATGAATAACACGATGACAGCCGCGACATTCGCGCCGATATAAAATGGCAGGCGGTAGGAGAGATTAATGGGGCCGATTTTCATGCCGTTGCATTCGCCTCGTCAAAGTCTGCCGATAATTTGGAAGAAAGGCACTGGGCCGATTTGTAACGAATCTATTCCCACCGACGACGCGTCGGCCAACAGAAACACACAGCCGCGTGGAACCTTCACTTCAGGAAAATGCCGATCAGGCTGATCTACTTTGTAGAGCGACACCACGCCATTGACTTTCACCACACCATTGGCGATTTCGATACGATCGCCTTCCAGCGCCGTCACGCGAGCGACGCGGTAAATACTAGGCGCGTTGGTCAACCAATACGACACCACATCGCCCTGTTTTAAATCGCTCGTCTTGACCAGCGACGTATCCTGCTTATACGAACCGTAAGGATAAGTGATCTGCATGCTGCGATCAGCCTGGTCAATCACCGCCTGCGAACTGTTCTTGTAAAACTTGAAGCCAATCGCCAAGATGACGAATACAATCACGCACATCATCATGTTTTTCAGCAGATCAAACACGCAATGTCACTCCATTTCTGACGTCGCCCTGAAACTTTGGGTTTTGTAACCGTTCAGTCCTTATCTTTTAATCCGACGGTTCGTAGCCGTCAGGTAGTGTAAGAAAGGGAGATAAGGAGATTATGGAGATAGGGGGATATTATTTTAATTCAACTCTTCTGAAATCCGCCTTTTCTTTGGCGAAG
>JAZDLP010000293.1:0-12086 GCA_043801885.1 Planctomycetota bacterium
CCTGGCGATCCAGCGCGAAGTGACAGAAGAACCGCCGCCACCCGAGTCATTAGTTAGTTTGACTAATTGGATCAAGCGCAAGTTCCTCATCGAAATCACGCCCGCCGAGCTGCAGAACAAGACACGTGAGGAGATCGAGGAGTTCATCATTCAGCGTATTAAAAAAGTTTACGACGAAAAAGAAATCGCTCACGGCGAGGTCGAGATATTCAAAGAACAGCCGCTGCGCTATACCGACGAAGAACTGAAACTGCCACCGGAAAAACTGATTGAAGTAATTCGGCAAAAGATCGGGGTCATTCTGAAAATTGATCCGACCAAAGCGCAGTTCGACATTAATAGGCTGGCCGCAGGCTACATTCCGAATTCTGTGGAGGTGTTGGAGAAGAAAGAGAAGAAGATGCGCCTGCTCGAGCGATTTCTCATGCTCGACATCATTGATACAAAGTGGAAAGATCATCTATACAACATGGACACGCTGCGTGAAGGCATCTACCTGCGCGGCTACGCTCAGAAAGACCCGAAGCTGGAGTACAAACGCGAAGGCTTCGGCCTCTTCAAAGAGATGTTCAACTCGATGAAAGAGCAGGCTACGGACTTGGTTCTGAAGGCGCAGGTCAGTGCCGAAATCGTGAAACAGGAAGTGGCGAGCGTCTGGAATGAAGCGTCGCAACAAGCGGTGCATCAGGACGCCGGTAGCGCGTACACTGGCGCTGCGAAAATTGGCGGCGGTTCGACCGAAATGGCCAAGCAGAGCGAGCACGGCGGCGAGACGCTGAAAGCGGTCGAGACTATCCGCCGGACAAAGCGCGAATCTGGTCCAAACGATCCCTGCCCATGCGGTTCGGGCAAGAAATATAAGAAATGCCACGGTCGCATCGGCGGTGGCATGGACATCATTATACCCGTTAAAGGCCAAGCCGGCGGACGCGAGCACAAAGGCCACACTTCGACGGGCGGGTAAGAGAGCGATGGTTTCTTGATTCTGTGCCGTGAATGGTCTTATACAGTCTGTCTAATCATAGTTAGGCGTTAATACTATACTGCACGCGGGTGAAATTCGCGGTTTTCTCATCAGTGACAGAAGCTCGTTTTTCACCCGCGTGCTGTATAGAATTTGGGTATAATATAATATGAACATCGAATGGGACCCGAAGAAGGCTAGGGCAAACTTGAGAAAACACAAAGTCTCGTTCGAAGAAGCCGCCACAACCGTGAGTGACCCTATGGCGGCAACAGGCGCTGATCCAGATCACTCAATGGTGGAAGATCGATATATCACCTTCGGAGTCTCAGACCGAGGTCGGTTACTCATGGTGGCTCACACTGAGGAAAATGAAACAATTCGAATCATAAGTGCTCGTTTAGCGAGCAAAGGAGAGCGAAAACTATATGAAGAATGCTAAACAAACAGATAAAGACGAATTACGCGCCGAGTACAAGCGGTCGGACTTTCCAAAGGGGCTCGTGCGAGGCAAGTATGCCGAACGTCTCCGCGAATCATCAAACGTTGTCGTACTTAAACCGGAAGTGGCCCAAGCATTCCCAAATCAAGAAGCTGTGAATAGTGCCCTGTTGTCGCTAATCGAAATTGCGAAAAAAACTACACGCCTAACAAGTCGCTCAACCGGACGCGCGAAAAAGCTGCGCGCCGGTTAGATCGGTCGTTAGGCAACTTTGTCACGCCGCTTGATAATTGGATTGGGTAAATCCATAATGGTTCCATACAGGAGTTCATAGGAGTGGAGACATGCCAACCATTACTGTAAAGAATATTTCATCATCGGTGGGCACGTCGGAAGATTTGCATGGTTAATGGTACAATGAGGACGAGGTTCTTATGGCTGGTCATTCTCATTCGGCTAATATCGCGGTGCGCAAAGGCAAACAGGACGCCGCTCGCGCGAACATCTTTGCCAAATTATCAAAAAATATCATGGTGGCGGCGCGGCGCGGCCCCGATCCAGACTCCAACTTCGGCCTGCGCCACGCGGTGGAACTTGCTCGCGCTCAGTCCATGCCCAAAGATAAAATTGATCATGCTATCAAGAAAGGCGCCGGACTGATCGAAGGCCAGAAGATGCATGAGATTACTTACGAAGGCTATGGTCCCGGCGGAGTAGCCATTATCGTCGAGGCACTCTCCGACAATCTCAATCGCACTCGCCCGGAGATCACGAGAATTTTTGAAGCCAGCGGCGGCAAAATCGGCGCGGCCAACAGCGTTATGTGGATGTTCAAACGTAAAGGCCTGATCGCCGTCAAGACCGACAAAAGCAGTGAAGAGCAATTGATGGAGATCGTCTTGGACGCCGGCGCCGACGATTTGACGACCTCCGCAGATCTCTACGAAATCCTTACCAGCGTCGAAAAGTTCGAACCCGTTCGCAAAGCGCTTGCCGCCCAAAATATCACTACTGAAGTCGCTGAACTTAAATATCTGGCCGACACTGAGACTCAAGTGGACACGGCAACAGCCCAAAAGGTTATGACGCTGATTGATCGGCTCGACGCTCACGATGACATCAACGCCGTGCATCATTCAATGCAGATGACCAGTGAGATCATCGCCGCGTTGCAGACGATTTAGAATTTTACAACCGTTCACCACAGAGCCACAGAGGACACAGAGAGTAAATTGAATAAGACAACGGAACAGATCGTACGGCTCAGTCATCGAGATTCACAAGGCTCTGATGACGAGATGGCCTGGATCCGTTTATTATAAAGAGCGCCTGTGGATCAACTTCAGCGTTCAAGTTTTCAAGAATGGCATCCGCAAGAAGAATATTAATAGTTTCTCTGTATTCTCTGTGACTCTGTGGCGAACAGTTACGAATTTTGATAATCGGCTACTTGGGATCGCCGCGCCGGACATAGTGGAACGAGGAAGACGAGCAAGCCGTATCTCGCGAGTAGATACAGCACGCAAGCCTGACGAAGTGCCGCGCCGTCCGCCGTAAATAGATTTTCTGAAGTTATTTTCCGACAGCCCCTTTAAATGAAGGAGACAGACAAGTGAGCAGCGGCAAAGATTTTCCGGATCGTGTTCCCTCACAACCAAGCTTGGATAGTTTGCTGGACGCTTTGAAGTACGATGCCGACGGACTGTTGACCGTTGTCGCGCAAGACGCCGATACGAACGAAACGCTGATGGTGGCCTTCGCTAATCGCGTCGCCATGCGGAAGACATTTGAAACCGGACAGATGCATTATTATTCGCGGTCGCGCAAGAAAATATGGCTGAAGGGCGAGGAATCCGGCCACACGCAGCAAGTCGTCAGTCTGGCTGTGGACTGCGATGGCGATGCGGTGCTGGCTAAAGTGAAACAGATCGGCGCCGCCTGCCACTTAGGCTACCGATCATGTTTCGCGTTTGGCGTTGAAAAAAATGGCAAAGTCACGATGATCGGCGAGAAACGGTCCACTGCGCATCGTCAATAAAAGGTTCTTTTGATTTGAATCATGCCAAGCATAGCGACCAAACGTCCAAATTATTCGCATCAGATATTGATGTTCGCGCGTTTGCGCGAGTGCTGCGTACTATAGCTCTTGGCAAAGAGATCACTTATTATCCGCGCACAGTTTCCACCAATGACTTGGCGCTGGATGCGGCGCGCAAGGGCGCGTTGCATGGGCAGTTGTTTATAACGGACGAGCAGGTCGCTGGCCGCGGACGTCGGGGACGCAGTTGGGAATCGCCGGCGGGACTAAGTTTGCTCTTCAGCGTCGTCATCCGTCCTCAATGCGGCGAGATCGCGAATCCGAGTTGGATTTCGCTGCTAGCCGGATTGTCGGTCGTCGAGACGTTACAAGACGTCTGCCAGCTTGACGCCGCATTGAAGTGGCCCAACGATATCGTTATTCCTTGCTCGAATGCGCCGGGCTGGCGCAAATTGGGCGGCATTCTGTGCGAAAGCGCCATTACTGCGTTGACTTCCCCTGCGACGGCTCTTAAAGCAAATCAGTCGTCGCAAGACTACGTTGTTGTGGGCATCGGACTAAACATCAATCAGGAGACTGCCGATCTTCCCGCGACCGCCAAAGTACCTGCGACCAGCGTAAGACTTGAAACCAACGCTCAGTTCGGTCGCCAGAACATACTGCGCGCTATCCTGGAATGTTTTGAAGCTCGACTGTTGGAGCTTAACGCCAGCGATACTCGCTTGCGTCTGAAACACGTCATTGCTGACCGATTGTCACAATGGTGGACAACCAATCACCTGCTCCGCGTTCAAAGCGTCGTGGTCAATAGTAGCGCAGGCATTCTTGCCTGTTTGTCTGCAGGCGAGGACGCCTGCGCTACCAGTGGCTTACAAATACTCGAAGGCTATTTTGCCGGCTTGGACGATCTGGGACGCTTGAAATTAAAGACTGCGACTTGCGATGAGACGATACTGGTTGATGCTGAGATTCTCAGCGTGAGCGTGAGGCCGTAATCTAAAGGCGTTATTGACGGGGGGATGGGGAGACGGGGGGATGGGGAGACGGGGGCTGGGGAGACGGGGGGATGGGGAGACGGGGAGACGGGGAGACGAGGGAAACAGCTTTTACCAAAAAGTGGGTGCGGGGCGCTGAGTGAGACCACCAAGCGTAGCGCAGGCTTCCAGCCTGCTTGTTGGTTAAGGATCAATGTCAAACTATGAGGCAGGCAAGATGCCTGTGCCACACTCAATGACATGCACCTCCAAAAAGTTGCCAATCAACTTCTTCCTTGACTTGAGAGACGGAATGATTATTTTGTAGTTATTGAATGGAACCGCTAATGAACGCGAATGAACGCGAATCGCAGGCGAATGGTTGGCAATTGAACATCAACTAAAAAAATATTCGCGTACATTCGCGTACATTCGCGGTTAATATTAATAAAGGAGAAGTGACAATGAAGAAGGTTGGAATTGGAGTTATCGGTGCGGGCGGGATTGCGCGACGCAAAACTATTCCCGCTCTCCAGCAGGCGAAGAACTGTCAGGTCGTGGCGGTTATGGATGTCGTTGGTGCAAACGAGATTGCCAGCGAACTGAAGATTTCACGCGCCTATACGCAAGAGGCCGATCTGCTGGCGGATCCCGCGGTCGAAGCCGTCTATATCGCCACGCCGGTCTATCTGCACAATAAACAGATTCGAATGGCGGCGGAAAAAGGCAAGCATATTCTCTGTGAGAAACCGCTGACGCTGACTTTGGAAGAGGCGAAGGACGCTATTGCCGTCTGCAAGCAAAATAAAGTCTTCTTGCAAGAAGGCTATATGATGAAGTTCCATGGCGCGCATCAGACGATCAAAGAGATCATCGCCTCCGGACGTCTCGGTAAAATTGTCTATCTGCGAGCGCAGCTTTCTTGTTGGTATCCGCCGATCAAAGATGCCTGGCGACAAAATCCAAAGAAGGGCGGCGGCGGCGCGCTCTTTGATATGGCCACTCATTTGTATGATTTATTAGAGCACTTCGCCGGGCCGATTCATCGTGTGGCGGCGTTTACTAATACGCTGGTTCAGAGCTACCAGTCCGACGATGCCTCGACGACGCTGCTGGAGTTCAAGTCCGGCGCGCAAGCGACGGTGGATTGTTTCTACTGTATTCCAGACGAAGCTTCGCGGACGCGCTTGGAGATTTACGGTTCTCAAGGCAGCATTTTCACCGAGGGTACGATCGGTCAAAGCGTGGACGGCGCAGTGGAAGGCATCCTGAGTCTGGGCGCAGGCGGTTACGATGCGGCGCAGAACAAAGACGTTGCCAGGACTTTTCAGAAAGTGGATTTTCCCCGTGTCAATCCGTACACCGCGGAATTTGAATACTTCGCCGATTGCGTCTTGAACGGTTGCGCGCCAAAGATCAACACAGGTGAAAACGCATACCACGTCATGGACATCGCGCAGAAAGCGTACACCGCATCTAAAGAAAATCGCATTTTGATGGCATAGGCATCTTGAGCGAATTAAAAATTACGAATTAAAAATTAAGAATTACGAATTGTGGATTACAGTTCGGCGAGAACTCGAAGGGTTCAAAGTCATTAGCCGATGGTTGAGCGAAGCGATACCACCGGTTAATAGATTCAATAATTGAACTAATAGTAACCGTTCACCACAGAGACCCAGTCGAGGCCAGGCCGCAACCCAAAGGCGTTGTTGACAGGGGGACGGGGAGACGGGGGACGGGGGGACGGGGAGACGGGGGAAGGGGGACGGGGAGACGGGGGGAAACAGCTTTTGCTTAAAAGTCGCCAAAAAATCTTTGCGCCACGCAAAGATTTTGATGGTTAGTAGTAACGCACTTAACTTTAGATAAACTAGACTCAATAACTACTTTTCAAATCTGTTCATCTTTGTGTCTTTGTGCCTTCGTGGTGAACGGTTACGATTTTTGATTGTGGATTGAAGGACAAAAGATCGGTTTGGGTTATTGTTATCCGAGCCGCGATCATTCGTAGGGGCAGTTCGCGAATCGCCCCTACCAAAAAAAAGGCGTCTTGTGGACGCCTTTACGACTGCAGTTACGTCAGAGATTACTTTATCGGGCGAACTTTAGTAGCTTTCGGTCCCTTAGAATCCTGAACGGCCTCGTACTCTACAGCCTGGCCCTCTGATAGCGAGCGGAATCCATCCGCTTGAATTTCGCTATGGTGGCAGAACAAATCTTTTCCACCTTCATCCGGGGTAATAAAACCAAACCCCTTCTGATCATTGAACCACTTCACTTTCCCCGTCGCCATCAACGTTCTCCTTCACTCTGCAAGCTCAACTACATACCGGCCACAGTGACCAATCTGTTTAAGAGCTACATAATATAAAATACTGTATATTTAAAACAATGTCAACTAGAATATGAAAAATATCTTGTACTCTTAGGATTCACAATTGATCATCGGCACACGCGTCCACCTGCTCACCTTTGGCTGTCAGATGAATCGGTACGATTCGGAGATGGTCGCCGGCTTGCTTAATGAAAAAGGCGCGATCTTTGTCGCGGATCCGGCTCAAGCCGATCTGATCATCATTAATACGTGCGCGGTGCGCGGCCACGCTGAAGAACGCGTTTATAATCGCCTGCATCTGCTGCGCGAACGCAAACGTCAACAACCCGGCTTCACTCTCGCAGTGATGGGCTGTATGGCGCAAAAAGATGGCGAACGAATCGCCAGAAAATTCCCATGGGTGGATATACTGATCGGCACACGCATGTTGGATGAGTTTCCGTATTTACTGGAACGCGTTCGTGAAGGAGCGCCTACGCCACTGGTGGCCATCGAAGAAAAGCCAACGATCAGTTTTGGCGAGACCGTGGCGCGGCGCGAAAATCGTTTCCTCGCATATCTCGCCGTCTCGCGCGGATGCAACAAACGCTGCGCCTACTGTGTCGTGCCCTATACTCGCGGGCCGGAAGTCAGCCGCTCGATTAACGAACTGGTCGCCGAATCGCAACGCCTGGTAAACGACGGCGTGGTCGAGATTACACTGCTGGGCCAAACCATTGACACTTACGGCTATGATCGGCATGACGACACCACGCTCTGGAAATTACTGCGCGCATTATATTCGATCCGTGACCTGCGGCGCATTCGTTTCGTCACCAGTCATCCACAGGAATGCCGCGAACAACTCTTTGCAACGATGGCGGAACTCGGCGACAAAGTGATGCCGTTCCTGCATATACCGCCACAAAGCGGCTCGGATCGCATGTTGCGGCGCATGAAGCGCGGTTACACGCGAGCGCGCTATCTAAAAGTGGTGGAATCGGCTCGGCGACTTTGCCCGGAGATCGAATTCTGCGGCGATTGGATCGTAGGCTTCAGCGGCGAGACCGAGGATGACTTTAAGCAGTCGCTGTCCTTGCTGGAGGAAGTCCGCTTTCAGCGCAGTTATGTTTTCAAGTACTCCATGCGCCCAGGCACACCGTCGCAGAAGCTGGCCGATGATGTGCCTGATGAGATCAAGAAAGAACGCCACGCAAGAATGTCCGAGTCGCAGGAGAAAATTTCGCTCGAAAAGAATCGCAGTCGCATCGGTCAGATCGAAGACGCGCTGGTCGAAGGCCCCAGCAAGAACAATCCGGCCAGGATGACCGGCCGCACTCGCGCGCACCGCCTGATCCACTTTGAATGTCCCGATACGCTCATCGGAAAAATCGCCAGCATCAACGTCACCAGCACGACGTCTCTGAGTTTAAGCGGAAAGCGCGTATGAGAATCCTGGCATGGTTTAAATTTGGGGTAACCGTTCACCACAGAGACCCATTCGAGGCCAGGCCGCAACCCAAAGGCGTTGTTGACAGGGGGACGGGGGGACGGGGGGAAACAGCTTTTGCTCAAAAGTCGCCAAAAAATCTTTGCGCCACGCAAAGATTTTGATGGTTAGTAGTAACGCACTTAACTTCAGATAAACTAGACTCAATAACTACTTTTCAAATCTGTTCATCTTTGTGTCTTTGTGCCTTCGTGGTGAACGGTTACAAATTTGGTAACCGTCGTAGCGTTTCGCGTTAAGAGATTGACCTGCCCCAGCGATGGACAATGATGACACCGGTTAGCGCCAGCGCGCCGCCGGCTAGTGATAAATACGTGGGCAATTCGCCCAGCCAGATCATAGCGATCAACATCGCCAATACGGGCAACAGGTATAACAGCGTCACGACAGTGGAAACTTGATGCCGCGCCAAAATATAGGCCCAAGAAACGTAAGCAATCGCGCCGGGAAAAATACCGAGATAACCAACTACAAAAATAGTGTCCCATGAGGCCTTATGCGCCTGCGTCAGCATGGCAGGCAAAAACACCAACAAACAAGCTGTGCCCGCCCAGATCATGTATGCGCTGAATTCAAACGCCGTGTACTTCTTAAAAAAAGGTTTCTGATAAACGGTATAGATGCTGGCGCAGATAGCGGCGCCGAGGATCAGCAGCGCGTTATGATCGAATCGCAGTTCTTTGCTCTGACCCAGCGCGATCAGCGGAACGCCGGCAAAACTGATCAGAATGCCCAGCCAGCCCCACAGTCTCAATCGTTCGCGCAGATACACGCACGCCAGCAGCACAGTGAAGATCGGCGATGTGCCAATCAGAAAACCCGCCGCGCCCGCTTGGACGGTTTGTTGTCCGGTGTTCAGCAAAATATGATATACAGCAATGCCCACCAAGCCACAGATCACAATCGCGGGCAGATCTTTTGCTTCTGGCGGTCGGATGCCAACCCACATTGCGTAGAGCGCCATCGTGGCGGAGGCCACAAGGTACCGCAGGAGCGCCAGCGGCGCGGGGTCAAATTCGCGCAAACTTTGCCTAATACCCGCGTACGCCGAACCCCAGAATAAGAGTGTCACCGCGATGGCGATGATTGTGCGTGGTTTCATGTTAAGTTGCATATTAAACGAGAGAAATCTCAAATGGAATCTAATAGCAAGTCAAATTTTGGTTTGCAACTTGTACTCGCAGAGCTTAAAAAAGGTAATCGTTCACCACGCCAAGCTTTTGGCATGGAGTTTTTTGGGGACTACAAAGGGAACTCACGCGACTATGTCCATTCATAAGAGTTTACGTACGGGTGGTTCATTAATGAAACACCGCAATGTTTTTTCGCGGGTTGAACGCATCAAAATATTGGAAGAAAGCGGGCGTTGGCTCGAAGGGCGAAACAATGTTCTCGGACTGGTTAAGGTCAAAAACATCAAGGTAGTCGCCAAGAAGAAGGCGAAGAAAGACGTTGCGGCGGAAGGCGTGGGCGCAGCGTCCATTACTCCTGGCGCGATTGCCGCAGTTGGCGCGGGACCCGCCGGTTCCGCCGGCGCCAAATCGACGGCTCCCGCAGCGTCCGCCGCCAAATCTGCAGGCAAAAAATAGCGCAAGCGTTCACCGCAGTCGCCCCGCCTGCCGCCAGTGGACAAGACCATTGGCATTAACTAAACTGGACTCAATAATTTGTTCTCTGTGTTCTCTGTGGCTAATTTGCGCTTTTGATTGCGGTTTGGTCGCGCTATGGAAATTCTCAAGGGTATTCCTGTCTCTCCCGGTGTATCTATCGGCGAAGCATTTCTTCAAGAAAGCGAAGAAGTGCGCATCTCGCAATTATACGTACTGGACGAGTTAATCGAAAGCGAAATCGCTCGCTTTAAACATGCAGTGCTAGTGGTAAGCGACGAAATTGATGTTATCCGCAAGCAAACCGAAGAACAATTAGGCGCCAACCTGGGCGCGATTTTGACCGTCCAGACTCAGTTACTGAAAGACGCGACGTTACACAAACAGATCATTGATCGAATCCGCAACGACAAATTTGCGGTCGAACATGCGGTCTCGACTACATTAAAAAATTTCGCCAAGCGACTGGCTGGATTGAGCGGGCAGATTTTCGCTCACCGCGATTCCGATATCTATGACATTCAAAAACGCCTGCTGAAAGCGCTGATGGGCGAACACGGCGAAGATTTAAAGCATCTGGAACGGCCGGTGGTGTTGATCGCTCACGACTTGGGGCCGTCGCAGACCGCGTCGCTGGATCGTAGCAAGATCAAGGCCTTTGCCATTGACGTTGGCGGGCGCACCAGTCACACCGCCATCCTGGCGCGCGCATTTGAACTACCCGCTGTAGTGGGACTGGAGACAGTCTCAACCGACGTCTCCGGTGGCGAGATGGTCATCATTGACGGCAACCGCGGGATCGTGGTTTTACGCCCCGATGAACGGACGCTGGCTCGTTATCGCCGACTGCAACAGGAATTCCAAAGCTTCGAGCAGTTGCTGATCCGCGAGAAGGATCTGCCGGCAGTGACGTTGGATGGCCGCGAAATTCACGTATACGCCAATATCGAGCTGCCCGAGGAAGTCGAGAATGCGATGTCGCATGGCGCAACCGGCATTGGACTGTTCCGCACCGAATTCTTGTATCTGACCAGCGGAATCCTTCCCGACGAAATCGCGCACTTTGAAGCGTACCGCAAGAGCCTCTCGAAGCTGGGCGACCGACCGCTGATCATCCGCACCATGGACCTGGGCGCGGATAAAATCATGCCCGACCACATTACTCATGAACGCAATCCCGTTCTCGGCCTGCGCAGCATTCGCGTGTCAATGAAGTATCCAGACAGTTTTCGTACGCAAGTCCGAGCGATTCTGCGCGCCTCGGGGCTGGGCAAAGTGCGTCTGATGCTGCCAATGATCACTACGCTGGAAGAACTGCGCTGGGCCAAGCAGAACATCGAAGAGACCAAACAGGAACTGCTGCGCGAAGGGCATACCATTGACAAACAGATCGCGGTCGGAATTATGGTGGAAGTGCCTGCCGCGGCATTATTAGCCGATTTGTTCGCCAAAGAAGCCGACTTCTTTTCTATCGGTACTAACGATCTGATTCAATACACGCTGGCCGTGGATCGCGGCAATGAACTGGTCGCCAGTCTGTACAGCCCGACCAATCCCGCAGTGCTGGCGCTGCTGCGCAATACCATCAACGCGGCCAGCCAGGCTAATATCCCTTGCAGCATGTGCGGCGAAATGGCCGGCGACCCGATTTATACCGCGTTATTGATCGGCATGGGGCTGACCGAACTCTCCATCTCCCCGCCGTCCATTCCTGAAATCAAAAAGATCATTCGCAACATTCGATATGATGACTGCAAAAAATTGGCCGCCACGGTCAAAGAGACGATCGAGATATCCGCCGTCTACGAATTATTGCGCTCGTACCTGAATGAACACTTATCCGATGGCGAGAAATTTGGCGCCAAATAAAGAATTTTAGATTGTGGATTGAAGATTTTGGATTGTGGATTGAAGAAAAGCTTCTCTAAAAGAATCTGCTCCGAAAATATCACTCGACCCGCCGTAGGGGCACGGCATGCCGTGCCCCTACGGAAATACCGCAGTGTGCGCGGTATTTTCATTGTTTCCGGGTGACGCGCAGCGTCATAGTGACTGTGGGTAACTTTGGGCACAGGTAAACGTCGTAGTATGTGCCAAAACACGTGGGTTAGCTATTCGTGAGTTTATAGGCAGGCGCTGTTCAAGCACGACGCTGAAAAAGGCAGGCGGAGGCAATACACGAATGACTGCGCCTCAGCCCGCGTTCTTGAGCAGCTCATGCCTTATAAACTCAA
>JAZDLP010000295.1:0-11466 GCA_043801885.1 Planctomycetota bacterium
GTCGCCAAAAAATCTTTGCGCCACGCAAAGATTTTGATGGTTAGTAGTAACGCACTTAACTTTAGATAAACTAGACTCAATAACTACTTTTCAAATCTGTTCATCTTTGTGTCTTTGTGCCTTCGTGGTGAACGGTTACAATTAATAAACATTTCGTGTATTCGTGTATTTCGTGGTTAACTTGCATTTCGTGGTTACTAGTAAAAGGAGAAATGATCAATGGCCAAGAAAGCTGCTCGTTCTGATTTTCGTTATGCAACCGGACCGTCCAAAGTGCCGTGGCGCGCTGTCGGCGAAAGCGTCACTGTGGATGACGTGATGGATATTATCAAGTTCCTCATCCCGCCGGAGAAGCCGGCGTATAAGAGCCAACTGGCGAAAGTGGCGAACGAACTGAAGAAGCTCTCTGCTGTAGGTAGTTATGCGACTAAACTTTCACTCAGCAGCAAAGTAGCCGAGTTGGAAAAGAAAACACAGGCGCTCCTGAAAGTAAAGTATGCGAGCTTCGTGACTAATGCGACCGTGGGGTTCGAGATCGGACAGAAGTTTGCGGGGCTGAAGGCCGGCGATGAAGTTATCGCGCCTGCCATCACGTTCTGCTCGACGATCAACTATCCGCTGCAGATTGGAGCCAGGGTAGTATTGTCGGATGTGGACCCTGTAACGCTCAATATGGATCCAAAAGATGTTGCGCGCAAAATCACGCCAAAGACCAAGGTCATTATCCCCGTGCATTTGGGCGGTTATCCAGTTGATATGGATCCGATCATGAAGCTGGCTCGCGAACGCAATATCACAGTCGTTGAGGACGCGGCGCATGCGTTCGGCGCCAGTTACAAAGGCAAGATGATCGGCACTATCGGCGATTTCGGATCGTTCAGTCTGCATGAAGTCAAGAACGTCACTTCGATGGGCGAAGGCGGCTTGCTGGTCACGAATCTGCCGTGTGGTGAAGACTTCGCCAAGGCTCGATTCGTCGGTTTCGATATTGCTCACCCCATCCAGCAATGGCTGTATGATGTCGTCTGTCTGAAGAGCAAGAGCGGCGAATACATGGTCGCTGGCAATCATTCCACTACTGAAATCCAGGCTGTGGGACTGATTGCGCAACTAGGCCGAATGAAACAAGTGATTGCCGCGCGCAGGAAAGCGGCCGAGTATCTGAATGCGCGTTTCAAAGCGGTCAAAGGCATTCTCACGCCGCCACTGGACAGCGCCGACATCAAGAGCGCGCATCATTTGTATTTACTGCAAGTGGATCCAGCGCAATTGAATGGCGATATTCAGGAATTGAAGAAACGGCTCCAAGCCAAAGGCGTTACGCAAATCCCGCACTTTGCGCCGCTATATCGCTTCTCTTACCTCAAGCAGTTGGGCTATGACACGGAAGCCATCGCCAAGACTTGTCCAAACTCCGAGGAGGCATTCTTGCATCGGTTTACGCATCTGCCTTTGTATCCGCTGACGAAAGAACAGTTGGTTTATATGGCCGACGCGGTAACTGAAGCCGTGAACGAAATGCGGCGCTAGACTGTAAATTATGGCTGATGCCCCCATCTCTTTCCGCAAGCGGCTCAAGGACGAACTGGTCCGGTGGGAGATGGAGGGCATTGTAACACCCGACGCTGCGGCTAGGCTAAAAGCTCGCTACGAACTCGACACCATCGGTGGCGAGACTGCCAGCCATCTCATCACGTAACCATACAGTGTGCTGCTTATTGAGCGGACGCTACCACAACCGCAAACGCGCCGTTAAGCAGTCGTTTCACCGAACGCATTCTGACAACGGTTCAAACGTTGCGATTGCAGAATCGTCCGGACGAGACTCAGTGAACAAGCCAGTTCTCACACCATTGACGACATGAGCCAAAATTCGATATGGAGGTTTTGTGCGTGCGGAACATCTAGGCATGGCATTGGATGCCGCTATTGTCGGCTTCCTCCTCTTGCAAACCTTCCTGGGCTGGCGACGCGGGTTGCTGTGGCAGGCGGCCAGCGTGGCGAGTATTGCCTTCGGGCTGCTGCTGGGACTGCTGCTGGCGCCGGTTATCGGCGCGCGGCTGACTGAGTCGGTGACCAGCGACCTGTTTCGCGCGAAGTTGATTGCGTTCATTTTCGTCGTCGCCGTAGTTGGTTTTTCGCTGCGCCTGATAGCGGCGTGGGCAGAAGTTCGCGCGGAACAAGGACTGCCAAAAGAAGAACGCGAACTACGACGCGCTGATGATCGCATTCTAGGCGGTATTTTTGGCGCGCTAAAAGGTTGCGTACTATCACTGGTGATTATTGCCATCAGTGTTACATTTTGGCCTGAAAACCGTATCTGGCAATACTCGAAACTCTCCAGTCCGATGGCCGTGGCCGGGTCGCGCCTGCTACCCGAAGGAGCAGTCAAGGAAGTCAAACGATGGAGCATAGAATCTGCACATAATGTGCGTCTGAAACTCGATATCAAATAACAGATTTTAGATTGTGGATTAAAGATGGTCGAAAGTCGGTTTATCATCGGTATTGATTTGGGCACAACTAATAGTGTCCTGGCTTATGCTGATCTGGCCGAAAAAACTGATCTGCCGAAGATCAACATCTTACCGGTGCCGCAGATTATGTGTTCGGGCGTGATCGAGACGCATCCGCTGCTGCCATCGTTCTTGTATCTGGCGGCGGAGAATGAATTGTCAGGCGGCAGCTTGGCATTGCCTTGGGATAAAAACCGAAACTATGTTCTCGGCGAATACGCGCGTATCCGAGGCCAAGAAGCGCCCGGACGATTGATTTCTTCCGCCAAATCCTGGCTCTGCGCTACTGACGTATACTATGCGCGGCCAGGATTTCGGCTTTTTCTACTGGGTGAAAAAGCCGAGATTTCCCCCGCGCACAGTATAGATCGCCGATCAAGCTTGCTGCCTTGGAGTACGTCGGAAGATGTGCGGAAACTTTCGCCCGTCGAAGTTTCGACACGAATTCTCGAATATCTCAGAGACGCTTGGGATCATACCGTCGCTGCAGGTAAGAAAAACATCAGACTCAAACAGCAACGAATTTTGCTCTGTGTGCCAGCCAGCTTCGACGCTACCGCGCGAGACCTGACTATGGAAGCCGCCAAAGACGCGGGCTTTGAAGACGTGACGCTGCTGGAGGAGCCGCAAGCGGCGTTTTATTCGTGGCTGGAGAACACCGGTGATCAGTGGCGCAACCAAGTAAAAATTGGAGATCTGGTGCTGGTGATTGATATCGGCGGCGGCACAACGGATTTTAGTCTGATTGCTGTGGGCGAAGAGAAAGGCGAACTGACGCTGCATCGCATCGCAGTTGGCGAGCATATCCTTTTAGGTGGCGATAATCTGGATCTCGCTCTGGCTCACGCCGTCGCCGCGCGGCTCGCCGCAGACGACATTAAGCTCAATAATTGGCAGCTTCGCGCCCTGGCACGCGGCTGCTGCGAAGCCAAAGAGAAGTTGCTCGACAACCCGGTTGGCCAGAATACCGGCAAGAACGAATATCCACTGGCGATTCTCGGCCGTGGAGCTGGCGTGGTCGGCAAGAGCATCAAGACGCGAATTACGCGCGACGAAGTTACGCAAATCGTTCTGGACGGCTTCTTTGGACTATGCCAGCCGACGGATCAGCCGGAGAAATCCATGCAACTGGGGCTGCAGGAACTGGGACTGGCTTACGCCGCCAACCCATCCATCTCCCAACAGCTCGCCCGTTTTTTAGCGCGAAAGAATCTCGCCGATAGCCAAGACTTGCCGGTGAAGATCGCCGGTGAACAGTTCATCCATCCCACTGCAATTTTGTTTAATGGCGGTGTGTTGAAGTCCGGACGGCTCTGTGATCGGCTCGTCGAATTACTGAACGCCTGGCTAAAAGCGGAAGGCGGTCAACCGTTACGCGTGCTGCCAAATACGAATCCGGAACTGGCTGTAGCACGCGGCGCGGTCTATTATGGGCTGAAGCAGCGTCGCAAGGGAGTGCGCATCCGTGGCGGCATAGCGCGCTCCTATTATATCGGCATCGAAAGTTCGATGCCCGCTATGCCAGGTCATAAGCCGCACGTCAAAGCGTTGTGCGTGGCGCCATTCGGCATGGAAGAAGGCACAGAGGCTGATGTGCCTGATGTCGAATTTGGGCTGGTGGTTGGAGAAACGGCGCAATTTCGTTTTTTATCATCCACAACACGGCGCGAAGATCAGATCGGAACCACGTTGGAAGACTGGGATAGCTCCATCGAGGAACTCGCGCCTATCGAAGCTCACCTGCCAGTGACGACTATGTGGCGAGTCGGCCAGTTGGCGCGTGTTACGCTGCATAGCAAAGTAACGTCCGTCGGCACACTGGAACTATGGTGTCGCGAACGTAACGGTCACGGCGAATGGAAATTAGAACTGAATGTTCACGAGTGAGATATGTTGTCATTAACTGAACGTCTGCGTTTAGCGTTATTCGAAGATCTCGCGCAGCGCGGCGACGTAACATCACAAGCGCTGGTGCCCGCGGATAAAATCGCGCAGGCGACGCTGCTGGCCAAAGCGGATGGCGTATTATGCGGTGTTGAGTTGTTATCTCAAATCTTTACGCTTGCTGAAGAAATTGTCTGCGGCCCGCGCGCAAAAAAAACTGTGCGTGTAAAAATTCTGAAGAAGGACGGCGCGCATATTGCAAAATGCGACGAAGTGGCCACGATTCGCGGTAATGCGCGCGCGTTGCTTGCTGGTGAGCGCGTGGCGCTGAATCTAGTGTGTCATTTATCCGGCATCGCGACGCAAACGGCACAATACGTCGCCGCAGTCGCGCACACACACGCAAAAATTTTAGATACACGCAAGACCACGCCACTTTGGCGCGATCTCGAAAAATATGCCGTCATCTGCGGCGGCGGGGAAAATCATCGGCACGGTCTGCATGACATGATCTTGATCAAGGATAATCATCTGGCGCTATGGGGCGCGCGCGATCCGGCCGGAGCGGTGAACGTGGCGCGGGCAAAATTCCCAAATTTGCCTATAGAAATCGAGGTGGTCAATTTGGCGGGACTTGAGAGTGTGTGCCGCCATTCGGCGCCGGATTTTGTGTTGCTCGACAACTTCTCGCTCAAAAATTTGCGCGCCGCAGTAAACTGGCGAAAAAAAAATTGCGCGCCCAAAAAAAAGTCGAAACATCCGACACTCGAAGCTTCCGGCGGCGTAACTTTGGAAACCTTGACAGCGATTGCGGAAACAGGTGTCGAGCGTATCTCGATTGGCGCGTTGACTCACTCCGCGTGCGCGCTTGATCTGTCACTTGAGTTAAAAATTTAAAATTTTAATTAAAATTATAGCGCACGCTGGCGCACAACACGCTTACAACTTTTCATATCTGGTTTTTGTAAAGTTCATATAAGCAATCAGTTAAAAATATGGGTTTTCCAGATGAAAAAGGCGACACGATTTTAAATCAAAACGCATCCCAATGGCATAATCTCGCGTTCTTGTAACACCATCATTTCAATAAGGTTGGCTCAAAAGCTGCGATGTTTGTTTTTTTTTTTGACATGCACGTTTTCTAAATAAAACTCGTCATAATCAAAAACGCAAGAAAAGAGTATAGAGACGTGGAGTTTTATTGTGCCGCACGTACAAAACGCTAATCTCGGCGCTTCGATTTTACAGAATGTGCGTTCGGCAGTCAGCTCCGAGTGTTTCCGTGTCTGGTTCAAAGATTTAAAAGTTATTGGTGTGGAAGGCTCTTCGC
Source organism: Planctomycetota bacterium (assembly GCA_043801885.1). GTDB lineage: Bacteria > Planctomycetota > SZUA-567 > H5-PLA8 > H5-PLA8 > JAZDLP01. The sequence goes on from JAZDLP010000295.1 coordinate 5,731, forward strand.
TTCGCATGGTCGCTTCCAACCGCTATATCAAGCAGTGGATCGAAAGCCATTACCGCAAAGAACTGCTTAAAGCCGTTACTACGTTGATGCCGGAAATCAAACAGGTCGAAGTTACCGTAACCGCATCCACTCGTTCCGTTGTCAATTCGTCGCAACCGCTGGCGCAAGCGCTCGATAACGCGCTGCCGGCGGCGTTGCGGTCAAGCACGATGGACTGCGCGGCGACTCCCCGCCATCTTCTCACTACACGCGGCGATCTCTTCCCGCCGCTCATTTTTAATTATCGCCTTGAGAATTTTATCGTCGGCAAATGCAACCGCATCGCTTACGCCGCGGCTCAGACGATTGCCGAGACGCCGGCCACCGTCTATAATCCGCTCTTTCTGCATGGCGCTCAAGGTTTAGGCAAGACGCATCTGCTGCAGGGTATTGGTCAATTGCTGCAGGATCGGCCTGTTCACATCAACTTTGCCTATATCTCCTGTGAAGAATTTACCAATCAGTACGTGATGGCAGTGCAAAGCAAGCAGCTTGATGCTTTCCGTGCGCGCTATCGTAGTTGCGGCGCGCTGCTGCTGGACGATGTGCAATTTCTGAGCGGACGTGAAAAGACACAGGAAGAATTTCTGCATACTTTTGACGCTTTGTGTCATGCTCATAAGCAAGTAGTGTTATGCGCCAACTGTTCGCCCCGCGACATCAAACGCCTCGATTCGCGGCTAGTAACACGATTTCAGTCTGGTTTAGTGGCGCGATTGGACTCGCCTGATGCGGAGATGCGCATGGCGGTGTTGCGCGCCAAGGCCAAGATGCGCGGATTGCAATTGGCTGCGGAAGTCGCCGAAGTGCTGGCCGCTCACATCCACACCAATATTCGTGAACTTGAAGGCGTCGTCTGCAAATTAATGGCGCTATCTGCCGCAGAAGCTCGTACGCCCGACCGTGAACTGGCCATCGTGGCGCTGCGTGAACTTGGCTACTTACGCAGCGGTCCTTTGTTACTGCAAGACATTTTGAGCGCAGTCAGCCAGCACTACAGCGTTACTACCGACGAACTGCGCGGCAACCGGCGTCATGCCTCGCTGGTGCGCGTTCGCCACATCGCTATGTATCTATCCGCGCAACTTTGTTCGCAGAGCATTACGGAGATCGGCCGCTTTTACGGCAACCGCGATCACGCTACCATATTGCACGCTGTCAAAAAAATCACCGAACTACTTAAACATGATACAAATCTTAAACAAGAACTGCAACCGCTGCGTCAGATTCTTGGCCGCTGAATTTAACAACACTGTGACAGAAACCTCTCTTTTCTTGATACTGTAGCACGGAAACAGGAGTAAGAGCAGTCGTGTTTCAAGAGCCGAAAAAATTGCGTGTGGCCATGGTGGCCTGGGAGATTGGTCGCGCTCGAAGCGGGCTGGGTTCAAAGCTCGGCGGGTTGGGCGTTATTGTCGAGGAATTGCCGCCGGAATTGGTGAAGGCCGCCGCGCGCCGCGGCATCGAACTCGAGATCGTCACGCTTTCGCCGTGCTTCGCGCACTACGACAAGAGCCAATTGAAAAAATTAGACCTGCAACTGCCGGTTACGCTTGATGGGCACACATTCAAATTCGAGGCCTACGAGCACACGTTCACTGACAACGTGGATTTTTCTGACGGCGTACGCGCGGTCAATTTTAAGATGGTCTATTTTTGGGATGAGTGGCAACTCAATTGGACCAACGCCGACACGATTTATCCCGACGATCCGCAGATAGCGCTGAAGCTGTACGCCGCCGTCAGCCAGGCCATGGCTGCTTATATCAAGCAGCATGATTTTCAAATCGCGCATTTCCACGATTATCACGTCGGATTGACGCCGATTTATCTGGGCGACGATTATCTCCGCCGGGTCGCCACGCATCTCACCGTCCACAATGCTACGTATCAAGGCATCATTCCGCCGGTCGGCGGCGGTAGCGCGACACTAAGTCGAATCGGCTTGCACGGTGAAAATCTTTACCATAAATATTTTGAGCACTTCGGCAAACTCTGCTTATTGAAAGCGGCGCTACTGAAGACAGTCGAGTCCGACGGCCAGATCACTACCGTCAGCGGCAATCTCGAAGGCGCCTGGGGCTACGCGGCCGAACTGATGGCAGGTCGCGATCAGCTATGGGCCAAGGCTTGGGCGCAGAAAGGCAGTCCGCCGGGCGAAATTTTTCTCCCTAACTGCGGGCTCGAACTTTTTGAAAAGCTTCCGATCCTCGGCATCACCAATGGGATGAGCGTCAATAATCGTCCGGAGAATCTGCCCGAACTCAAGGCCGCCGCGCTGCGAGAAATGCAATCTAAACGCGGCCAGCAGCCGCTCTTCGCCAATCCAATCACGCAGCAGGAGATGATCGGACGCGATCATAATTTTGACGCCGCGCATCTTGACATGAAGCAACAGTTGCGTCGCCTGTTATATTTCGAAGCGTTTGGGCACGAACCGTTCGGTTTCCCTATCATCCTTACCGTGGTTGGCCGGCTGACGGAGCAGAAAAATCTTGGACTGGTCGGCGACATCATCCCGCGAGTATTGGATTACGACCCTCAAGTTAAGTTCGTCATTTTAGCTTCCGCGCTGAAAAAAGATTTGCCCGGCAAGGCAACCGAGCGAGATTTTCAGCGCCTGGCTCAAACCTATCATGGGCGCGTCTACTTCAACAATAGTTTCAATCAAGCGTTGTCTAAATTAATTTTGGCGGGCGGCGACTTTACGCTGATCCCTTCGCGCTTCGAACCTTGCGGATTGGTAGATTACGAAGCTGCGTTGCTGGGTACGATCCCCATCGCGCACGCAATCGGCGGTCTGACGAAAATTCGTCACTGCGGATATCTCTACGAATGGCTCGACATCCGTAATCGCGAAGGCGAAGCCAACGCTTTTTTTCTAAAAGTGAAGGAAGCCATTGACACCTATCGCCGCAATTATCCGCGGCACCTGGAACTGATGCGCGCCGCGATGGCGACGGATGTCAGTTGGAACCAATCGGCGGAGCAATACCTGGACATCTACCGCTATGGACTTTTGGCCAAACGATGGCGCGCGGGGCGGGAACAGTTCTTGCATGCTTTTGCCGAATCGTTGGGCCAGGATCGCTCAATGTTTGCTCGCTTCTTTACGCCGCGCTACGGTCCGCACGGCGATGAATACGATTGGCAATTGAAAAATATACTGTAACTAATACTACAACGACCGTACCGCAGGCGAACCGGTAGAAACCAAATTGAAGCCCGCACTAAATGTTGAAACGATTCAAGCCTTGCCCAAGGTGGACTTGCATCGCCATCTTGAAGGTTCTTTGCGTCTGGCGACATTATGGGAATTTCATTGCCGCGAGAAACAGACGCTGCATACATCCTTTGACGCGCTGCGCGCCGCTTGCGTGATTGCGGCGGGCGAGCGGCCCGGGTTTTTGGCCTTTCTCAACTATTTTTCCGCGCTACGTTTCAAGTTCGGAGGATCGGAGGCGCTGGAACGCATTGCGGCCGAGACGGTCGCCGATGCCGCAGCGGATGGAGTTATTCATCTGGAGCTGCGTTTTTCGGCGGTCCATGCGGCTCGACGTATGAAATCTGATCCTGGTCTTCATGCGTCGCAGCCGCCACCTGCAATGGCAGACGTGGAGACGGCCGCCACGGCGGTCATTCGGGGCGCACGACGCGAAGCGGCGGCGTGCCGGATCGGCGTCAGCTTCATCTGTTCGTTGGGCCGCAATTTCGGACAGGATGTTAATCGCCCCGCAGTGGAGCTGCTGCATCACGATATTGGCGCCGAGTTCACTGGAATAGATCTGGCAGGGGATGAGTCGTTTTCGGCCAGACCGTTTGCCTGGGCGTTTCAGATGTGGAAGGTCGCCGGCCGCAAACTCACCATTCATGCCGGCGAAGATCCGTGCGGTTCCGGCGCGGCCAGCGTGAGTGATGCGATCACTGAGTTCAAAGCTGATCGGATCGGTCATGGTGTGCGCGTAATTGAAGATCAAGAAACGCTCGCGCAAGTGATACGCGAGAAAATCGCGCTGGAGATGTGTTTGACGTCCAATGTTCAGACGCGGGCCTGCGATAGTTTCGCTGCGCATCCAATAAAAAAGTTGCTTGAAGCCGGCGCACGCGTCACTCTTAATTCAGACGATCCCGCGATCAGCGTGACCACGTTAAGCCATGAATACTTTCGCGCCGCGCAGGACTGCGGATTAGACTGGGCGCAATTGCGGCAATGCGCGATCAATGCGTCCGAATCGGTGTTTCTGCCGGAACAGGAGAAAAGCGCGTTGGTCAAACGCATGACGGAAGCGTGGCCGCAATGACTATGCTGCTCTGTATCATTAAACGGTTACAAAATCCACAAGTTCCTTTTCTGGCTCTTCGGAAAAATCTGTGGGTAAAAAACAGAGTATTTGATTCAACCAGCAATGGTTGAGTTTATAAGGCATGAGCTGCTCAAGAACGCACGAAAGACTTGACTGATTCCACTTTGTCCGGCACCTAATGAAGTGTCTGGTGAAACGGAAGTGGAAACAGCTTTTGCTCAAAAGTCGCCAAAAAATCTTTGCGCCACGCAAAGATTTTGATGGTTAGTAGTAACGCACTTAACTTTAGATAAACTAGACTCAATAACTACTTTTCAAATCTGTTCATCTTTGTGTCTTTGTGTCTTTGTGCCTTCGTGGTGAACGGTTACAGTTTCTTTATGTTTTTTTCTCTGTGTCCTCTGTGGCAATAAGTTTCGTTTTTATCCGCTCTTGTTGTTTGATGTGCTGTTGTCGTTCTCAAGCGCGGCGGCCGCAAGCAGGCCTTGGGCCTGGATGGCGTCGAGAGCAAGACGGGCGGCCGCTTGTTCGGCTTCCTTTTTATTGCGACCTGTTCCAGGCGGAAAAACTTGCTGCCCAACGCAAGCGCAGATATTGAACACTTTGTTATGGTCCGGGCCGTCAACGCTAACCAGGCGATAGTACGGCTGGATGTTGTATTTTTTTTGAGTGATATGCTGCAGCTTGGATTTTGGATTGAGTTCGCCACCGTTCTCGGCCAGCACGCGCATCTCGGAACCGAGAATGCGAAGTACGAACGAACGCGCGGCGGCTGGACCGCCATCTAAATAAATGGCCGCAGTAACCGCTTCGAATAGATTGGCGTATACACTGGGCGGCAGTGGATCATTCAGAGATAAACCTTTGCCAAAACGAGCGACTTCGCGCAATTTCAGAGACTCGGCGGCGTGCGCCAGACTGGTTGTGTTGACCACCTCTGATTTCACTTGTGTCAGGTCGCCTTCGCTCCAGTCCGCGTGTTGTTCGTAAAGTTCTTGAGCAACGAATAGATTTACGACCGAGTCGCCCAGAAATTCCATGCGCTCGTTGTCTTGATTATCTTCAGTAGTGCTGGAAGGATGGGTCAACGCGCGTTCCAGAAGTGACGGGTTTTGAAATAGATATCCGATATGGTCTTGCAAACGAAGAAAAGAAGTATCGGTGACGCAAGAAAGAAGCGTAGTATCTGTTGTCATTCTGCAACGAATCTCCGTAGCGCAGGTGTCTCGCCTGCAATCCAACCATCAAAATCTTGTAACCGTCCAGCGAAGCTACGCCTCAAACCGACAAGTGGGATGATCTTGCTTGTGACTATTTTGTTGGATTACGATAAGTTTATTAGGCATGGGCTGCAAGAGAAGTATAAAAAACGAACAGAAAACAGAAAAGTGGA
>JAZDLP010000317.1:0-19245 GCA_043801885.1 Planctomycetota bacterium
CTTATTCTCCAGGTTTTTTGTCATCTTCCCCGTATAATCTTGTAAAATAGCTTAAAATAGACTGAACATATTATACATAAAAAATTATATTTCTCCTCGTAAATTGCGCGTTTTGTGGCTTGGAAAACAGAAACTATCTAAAGTAACATGAGCGATACGATGCTTGCGCCAAAAATCCTGATTGTGGACGACGAGCAGGCCATCTGCTGGGCATTTAAACAATTACTGCAGCCCGAAGGCTACCGCGTACTGGTGACGGCGTCGGCTGAAGAAGGACTGGAATTGGTCGCCAGTGAAAGCCCCGATCTGGTATTACTCGATGTCCGACTGCCGGGCATCTCTGGTCTGGATGCTTTGCCCAAGTTCAAAGCGCTCAATCCCGATCTGCCGATCCTAGTGATGACCGCTCACGGCACCATGGAGACCGCCATCGAAGCCACCAAGCGCGGCGCGTACAATTATTTACTCAAGCCTCTGCATAACGCTGACGCGCTGCATCATATCCGTACCGCGCTGGAGCGCCGTAACCTGTCGCGCGAAGTGGCGCAATTGCGGCGCGAACTGAAGGGCGCTCACAATCTGGAATCGCTGGTGGGCAAGTCGCTGGTCATGCAAGACGTTTATAAAAAGATCGGCGCTCTCACCAGCTCCGGCAGCTCCGTTCTGATCACTGGTGAATCCGGCGTTGGCAAAGAGCTGGTGGTTAAAGCCATTCACAACTATTCGGACCGCGTCAATGGTCCGTTCATCGCCATTAACTGCGCCTCAATACCTGAACTGCTACTGGAAAGCGAGCTCTATGGCCACGTGAAGGGCGCGTTCACCGGCGCCATCCGCGACAAGACCGGCAAAGCCGAAGCGGCCGACGGCGGCACGTTGTTTCTCGACGAAATCGGTGAAATGCCGATGTCTATTCAGGCTAAACTGCTGCGCTTTATTGAGGGGAAAAATTTCGAACGCGTCGGCAGCACTGAATCTATCGAAGTCGATGTGCGCATTCTGGCCGCGACAAATCGCGATCTGCGAACGCAAATCAAAAAGCAGCTTTTTCGCGAAGATCTCTACTACCGCCTGAACGTCGTCTCGATAGCTTTGCCCGCGCTGCGTGACCACAAGGATGATATTCCACTGCTGGTGGCGAGATTTTTGTCGCCCAAGAGCGGCGGACGATTACTGGAGATCAGTCGCGACGCGCTGACTTTGCTGGAACGCTACGACTGGCCAGGCAATGTGCGCGAACTGAAAAACGCGCTCGAACACGCCATGATTCTGGCGCGTGACAAGACCATCACTCCCGATCTGCTGCCCGTGCATATTTTACAACGACTGCGCGGCGAAGATTCGACGCAAGGACAGAGCCTTGATGATCTGATCCGATTGCGCACGCATCAGGCGCTAGACAAGGCCGAAGGTCAGGAAGAAGGCAACGCCTACGTCGAAGTCATTGCCGATATTGAGAAAACGCTTATTGAGACGACGCTCAAGCGCGTTGGCGGCAATCAAGTGAAAGCCAGCAAATTACTCGGCATCCATCGCACCACGTTACGCAAGAAAATCGAAGACTATGGACTGGACGATTAACACTTGCCAAAATTTTACTTCAGTTACACCACCTAATGCGACGATTATAAAGATTACTGTTTATTGTGTGAGTAAAGGGGACTATGGATTCTGGTCTGCAAACAGCCTTGAATTCCTCTCGCATCTGGGCCGAGATTGACCTCGAAGCCGTGCGTCACAATGTCCGCGCGCTGATCGGACTGCTCAAACATAGCGCGGCTTTGCTGGCGGTGGTCAAGTCCGAAGCATATGGCCACGGCGCGGTGCGCGTGGCTCAAGCCGCGTTGTCGGCCGGCGCTGCGCGCCTGGGCGTCAACGAAGTTGCTGAAGGCGTCGCTCTGCGCGCCGCGAAAATTAATGTCCCGATTCAATTGTTGACTTCCTGCTTGCGCGAAGAACTGGACGCGGGCATTGACGCGAACTTGATTTTCGCCGTCTCCAGTTTTGATGAAGTCAAAATGCTGGCCGAGCGCACACGAGCTATTCATCAAGGCTTGCGGCGCGGCAAGAAGACAACAGTTCATTTGATGGCGGATACAGGCATAGGCCGTGGCGGATTCGCGCCCGAAGAAATCTGGCCGGCTGTGGAACGTGTGAAAGCGGAGCGGACGCTGGAATTGGAAGGCATTTTTACTCATTTCTCCAGCGCTGAAGAAGCCAACCCCGAACCGACGCGCCAGCAAGTCAAATTGTTTCGCAAGTTGTTGCGCTATTGCGAAGAGCGAAACGTGCGATTTCGAGTGCGGCACGCGGCTAACTCGGCTGGCACGGTCTTTCATCCAGACGCTCAATTGGACCTGGTCCGTTGCGGCGTGTTGCTGCACGGTCTGCGCGCCTGGCCAGCGTCGCGCGACGGGTTGAATCTGCGACCGTCACTGGCGCTGTACACGCGCATTATTCACATCGGACGGCGCCCCGAAGGCTGGCCTGTCGGCTACAATCGTCTGCACGTCTGTTGCAAAGATTCGCTTTTAGCCACACTGCCTATTGGCTACGGCGATGGCTACCGTCGCGCGCTGACCGGCCACAGCAGCGTAATTATTCGCGACGTCCACGTGCCGGTGGTCGGCATGATTTCGATGAACGCCATCGTGGTGGATATTACCTCGCTGCAGCACAGTCCGAGCGGACTGCCGGAAGTGGGCGAGACCGTGACACTTATCGGCGGTTCCACCGGAAAACGCATCTCAGTCGAAGAGATCGCCGAAAAATCAGGCACTATTCCTTACGTCGTCACGACACAGTTAGGCAACAACGTCGCACGCCGATATCTGGACGCGTCCGCTGAAGCCGTCGCCGACCAGACCTTCGAGCTGCGCCGTCTAACGCCCACTGCCAAAGCGCCAGTCGCCGCGCCTGCTCCCCAGCAATCGCCTGCCTCGAAAATTCGCACAGCGAGCGCGTGAGATTTAGGGGCTGTCGGAAAATGGCTCTTCGGAGCAGATTCTTTTAGAGAAGCTTTTTTCCAGCGCTTAACCACTTGCCACCGAAATTCCTACTCGCTATACTCAAAAAGTCAGTCAACTTGAGTAGTTTACAGAATGTACCTGGCGAGGTCTTCGTTTTCCAGAATCGGCTTCAGTCGCTCCTCGACCAGTTTGGCATCTATCACCACGGTCTGGTTCTTCAAGTTGATGGCATCAAAGCTGACGTCTTCGAGCAATTTTTCCATGATCGTTTGCAGTCGTCGAGCGCCGATGTTCTGGTTGCGCGTGTTGACCACGGCTGCGAAGTGAGCGATGGCCGTCAGACTATCTTCGGTGAATTGCAGGTCCACGTCTTCCGTTTTCAACAACGCGGCGTACTGCTTAGTCAGCGCATTTCGAGGCGCGATAAGAATGCGACGGAAATCTTCCTCGGTTAAGTCCTGCAGCTCCACGCGGATCGGGAACCGGCCTTGTAATTCCGGCAGCAGATCGCTGGGCTTGGACATGTGAAACGCGCCCGCTGCGATGAACAAGATGTGATCGGTTTTAATCAATCCCCAGCGCGAATTAACTGAAGAGCCTTCCACGATCGGCAGCATATCGCGCTGCACACCTTCGCGCGAAACGTCCGGCCCGTTGTTACGGCCGCTGCCGGCGACTTTGTCAATCTCGTCAATGAAGACGATGCCGAGATTCTCGGCAGCTTCAACCGCCTGGCGAGCGATGGCGTCCTGATCAATCAGTTTTTCAGCTTCCTCAGACTCCAACAGCCGACGCGCTTCGGCCACACTCAACTTGAGGCGCTTGGCGCGCTTGGGCATCATCCGCGAGAGCGCATCCTGTAGTTCCATGCCCAACTCTTCACCCATCGCTGGCGCGAAAATTCCGCCCATGGCGCCGGCGCTCACGCCGATTTCAAGCTCCACCTCGCGAGCGTCGAGCGAGCCGTCTTGCAGTTTTTTGCGCAGTTTAGCGCGAGTCTTTTCTTGCAGCTCCGCCGCGCTGGCACTCGTACTCTTTGAAGTGTCGCCGGACCGCCGGTCAGCGTCCCAAGAGCCGGGCGTCGGCAACAACGCTTCCAGCAGGCGTTCTTCGGCCGCTTCGGCGGCCTTGACTCGAACTTCTTCACGCGCGCGCGTTTCAAACATATTTACAGATTGCTTGACCAAATCGCGAATCATGCTCTCTACATCGCGGCCATGATAGCCGACTTCGGTATAACGCGTAGCTTCGACCTTGACGAACGGCGCGCCGGCCAACCCGGCCAGACGCCGCGCAATCTCAGTCTTACCGACACCGGTCGGGCCGATCATAAGGATATTCTTTGGAGCGACTTCCTCGCGAATATCGGGCGGTAGTTTCTTGCGACGCCAGCGATTGCGTAACGCGATCGCCACCGCTCGCTTGGCCGCCGCCTGGCCGACGATGTAGCGGTCTAGTTCGGCCACGATCTGAGCCGGTGTTTGATTAGCCGGATCTGGGTTTAAAACACCAAAATTCTCTTCTTTTGATTCAGACATTTTTTCATAACCATCCATTCACTAGCGCTCCTCTTGGAGTGCAACCAACAGCAATTTGTAATTCTTAATTCTTAATTCTTAATTTGTAATTCTTAATTCGTAATTCACGCAATGTGTTTATTTTGTCGCTTCCGCAGCAAGTTCTTCAATAATGAGATTGTTGTTAGTGTAGATACATATTTTGGCCGCTTCTTTCAGCGCTTCTTCCACAATCTCGCGAGGCGTCATCTGTGTGTGTTTCAGCAACGCGCGAGCCGCCGCCAGCGCGTAAGGTCCGCCTGAGCCGATGCCGATCATACCGTCATCAGGCTCTACGACATCGCCTTGGCCGGTGAGCAGGATCATCGCTTCCTTATCGGCGGCGACCAGCATTGCCTCCAACTTGCGCAACGCGCGGTCCATGCGCCATTCTTTAGCCAACTCTACGCTGGCGCGGCGCAGACCACCCTTGTGCTGCTCAAGTTTGCCTTCGAAGCGTTCCAACAAACTGAACGCGTCGGCAGTGGAGCCGGCGAAACCAGTCAGCACGCTGCCGCCTCTCAGCCGACGAATCTTGTGCGCCGTAGCTTTCAGCACTATGTTGCCGTGCGTTACCTGCCCGTCGCCGCCAATCGCCACAGCGTTGCCACGTCGCACCGCCAGCACTGTCGTGCCGTGGAAAAGAATAGACTCATCATATCGAGCAGCCATCTTTGCATCCTTTCGGTCTTAATCATCGAGACATGAATCATAATTTTAACAGTAATCGCCACGTTAGCGACATCAAAAGCTTAATCGTTCGATTCGACTTTGCAGGTACCGCTGGCGCAATTCAGCGCGTTGAATTTTGCCGCTGGTAGTCTTGGGTATTTGGCCGCGTTTTACAAAGAGCAAATCGGTGAGCGGCAAGCCGAGCGACTGGCCGATGCGAACGCGAATCTCACGATCCAATAACGCCAGCTTTGCGGAATCTCGTTCGCCCACCTCCATCACCAGCACGGCCTGTTCGCCCGCTACGCCTTTAGCCACACTGAATGCGCCACAACGTTCGCTGCCGCCGCCACCGCTGACACTCTCGGCGACCCACTCCAATTCGTGCGGCATCAGATTGTGACCGTGAATGATCAGCAGATCTTTGAGACGACCGGTGAGATACAACTCCCCGGCCTGCATGAAACCCAGATCGCCGGTGCGCAGCCAGCCATCCTGAAGCGTCTCGCGAGTAGCTTCCGCGTCGTGGTAGTAACCGGCGAAGACTCCGGGTCCTTTTACACAAACTTCGCCGACCGCGCCTTCCGGAAGAAATGTTTTAGGCGCGCTCGGCGCGCCAATCCGAACATCCGTGTCCAGCACCGGCGCGCCGACGCAGACGACTTCCCGCGGAGCCAGGCCTGCCTGCGCGCCGCCAGGTGTCGGCAACACGCGCGCGCCTTCTCGTTTTCGATCACACGTTACGGCGAGAGTGGCTTCGGCCATGCCGTAAGATGGCCGCAACTGGTTCTTCCGAAAACCATGCGCGGCGAACTTTTCGCAGAACGCGCGACATGTCTCCGGCTGAATCATCTCCGCGCCGGTTATAGCGGTGTGCCAGCAGGAGAGATCCAACTGCTCCAGCTCCCGCAGATCAAGTCGCTCCACGCACAGTTGGTACGCGAAATTTGGACCGGGCGAGGTCGTGATTCTATGCTCGTTGATCACTTGCAGCCACAATCGGGGACGAGCCAGAAACGAGTCCGGACGCAGCAGCCACATATTCATCCGCTGCACTATGGCAAACAACAGACAGCCCACCAGCCCCATATCGTGATTCAGAGGCAGCCAACTGGCGAGCGCTTCGGTTTCAGATCCGGGGCGAGTGCCGAGAAAATCGCACATGGCGGCAATATTATGGATCACCGCCGCATGCTGAATCATCACCGCGCGCTGGCGACCAGTCGAGCCGCTGGTAAGTTGCATAAAGGCCAACTCGCGCGGATCCGGATGGTGCAGCACGGATTCGGTCGCGGGATTTAGCGCGATCAATTCAGTGTGCGTGATAGAGATTTCGGCTGCGATCTTGCCGTGAAATTCGCTCAACTCGCTTCTGACGCTCTCGTCGCAAATGAATCGTTTGGGCGCGAGAAGTTCGAGCAGGTCTTCGATCTTCCGGACATGCGCGGCGGCGCCACCTAAAGTTCCCGACGGGGCGATCAAGACCGGATGCGCGCCACGAAAGATAGCGCCGAAGTAAATTTCCAGCAGGTCCCACGACGTAGGCAGGCATATCAGCACACGGTCGCCGCGACCGACTCCCGCCGCCGCCAATCGCGCCGCGCGATCTTTGGCCAGCGCAAGCGCCTGAGGATACGCACGCCAATCAACGTTCAAGCCGCGACGGTCATAAATGCCGATACCGCGCTGCGGGAATAAACGCGCAGTATCTTCAAAAGCCTGAGTCAATGTGCCGGCAACGGGTGGCTGAGTCAAAATAGTAGTCATTCTTGATTTTCGATTGTGGATTGTAGATTGCGGATTGCAAATGAACTATGCCATTATCCGAGCTGTGTGCGTTAGCAGGCGCTCTTTATTAAACGAATTCCGATCATCCCGTCCTCAGAGCCTTGTAAATCTCGATAATTAATCCTACAATTTGTTCCGTTATCTTATTCCATTCCGTCTCTGTGTCCTCTGTGGCGAAAATATGAAACTTGCTCTGATTGGATTGCGCGCGACGGGGAAGTCCACCGTCGGCTATGCGCTGGCGCGGCGATTGAATTGGAAATTCTTTGATACTGATATGCTCGTTCAAGACCGCGCGGACATGACTATCCGCGAGATATTTGAAAAATTCGGCGAGCCATATTTTCGGGAAATCGAATCCGAAGTGACGCAAACGTGCGCCGCGCATGATCAGGTTGTCATCGCCACCGGCGGCGGCGCGATTTTGAATCCAGCAAACGTGGTCGCGCTCAAACATAACGGCTTCGTCGTACACTTATCCGCCAGCCCAGAGGAACTATGGCAGCGCATTTCCGGTGATCCAACCAGTCTGGCCAAGCGGCCAAAACTGGTCGCCGATGCCGACTCGGAGCTGGACGAACTGAAAAGATTGCTGCTCGCACGCACGGCTGCCTACGCGCAAGCTCGCGACGTGGAAATCTGCGTCGAGCAACGGTCGCCGGACGAAATTGCCGATGTCGTGATTCAGTTGATGCGTGCTGGGTATATGAATATTCATTAGACAGAGAAAAGCGCCAGACAGGCACATAGGCTAGCGATGACACAACTTGCAACAAAATCGGTAAATATAATAAAAAGCTTGAACAATGACGGGGCGTCATCCGCCGTATCTGGAGCAATAACCAGCGTTGAGAAGTTGAATTGCGAAGCCGAAGCACGATGGGCGAACAAACTGCTGGTTGATAACTCACTCACTCGCGCAATGGTAAGTTTTCAAGCCAATAAGGGCAAGGCCGTCTATCGTTGGTTTAAGTATAAAGAGGCTTTTTCTGCCGATCTCGTTGAGAACTTGTTGAGCAGATACCGCATTGATAAAGGCACTGTGCTCGATCCATTTTCAGGAAGTGGGACGGCTTTGTTTGCGGCAGGCGGTTTAGGAATAAAGGCCGAAGGCATCGAATTGCTTCCGATAGGCCAAATCATTATTGCGACGAAGCAACTCATTGATTGGGAATTAAAGGAGGCGGATATAAAGCGCCTCGTTTCTTGGAGAGACGAACGTCCTTGGGAAAAAAGCAAAACGGCCAAACCCATAAATGAACTCAGAATTACACGCGGGGCGTATCCGGTAGAAACGCTTGAGGCAATGGGACGTTTTCTCGAAGTGTCAGAACAAGAGGGACAGCGAGTAAAAACTGTATTGCTATTTGCCTTGCTGTGCATTCTTGAGAGTATCAGTTACACAAGAAAAGACGGGCAGTATTTACGATGGGATTACCGATCAGGTCGGCGCTGGGGGAAAAAGATTTTCGACAAGGGTAAAATTTTGAGTTTTGACAAAGCCATCACGAATAAACTTTACGAGATGATTGCCGACTTGCACTCCACTGATGTGCGCGAAGATTTGTTCGCCACAACCCGTTCAAAGGCGGAGATCAAATTGCACGGCGGTTCATGCCTGAATATTTTGCCGAAGCTCAAAACGGAGTCCTACGACGGACTGATTACATCTCCGCCATACTGTAATCGCTATGACTACACGCGCACCTATGCGCTGGAACTCGCGCTCCTTGGAATTGATGAAGAAGGATTAGCCAGGCTTCGGCAGGAAATGTTGAGTTGCACGGTCGAAAATCGGGCAAAAGACCTATTAGCATTGAATCCGAGATGGGAAGCTGCCGTCGCCGCTGCCGACCAACACCCGCTACTACAAAGTGTCCTCGCTTACTTGGATTCACAGAAAGAACTCGACTTGCTCAATAATAACGGAATCCCCCGTATGGTGCGCGGCTATTTTTACGAGATGGCTTGTGTCATTTTTGAGTCGGCGCGTGTGTTAAAGCAGCGAGCGCCGCTCATCATGGTGAACGACAACGTGCGATATGCTGGTGCAAGCATCTCTGTGGACATCATCCTTTCAGAGATTGCCGAGCGCACGGGGTTCAAGACAGAGCAGATTCTTGTGCTGCCAAACGGCAAAGGAAACAGTAGCCAGCAAATGGGCGCGCATGGACGCGAAGCCGTGCGCCCATGCGTGTATGACTGCCGAAAGGAATAACAAACTCATGACTACAAACAAGAAAGGTGAATACATGGTCGAACCACGAAATGAACTCGTTTTACGAGATGGCAGTCCGTCTTACGGCCTATTGCTCGATATCAACCATACAAGAACCTGTTCTTGTGGACCAACTCATATCAACTGCATGACCGCTAAGGATTGGTTGAAATCACAGATCGGGGTTTGGAAATTTTTCTTTGAGTCAAGAGATATACGCGACAAGAAAATCCATCCGGCGACATTCCCACTCTCTTTGTCCAAGAAAGTGATTGAACTATTTACACATCAGGGCGAACTCGTTCTTGATCCATTTGTAGGAAGCGGAACAACATTACTTGCCGCAAATGATACGAACCGAAATGCCGTCGGCTTCGACCTGCAACAAAAATACATTGATTTGTGCGACCAAAGACTGCGACAACAGGGAAATCTATTTAACAATGCACGCCAACTTGCCGTCCAAGATGATGCGCGAAATATACCAAAATATTTCAAACACAACTCATTGAGTCTTGTGTGGACATCACCCCCATATGCAAATCTATTAAATCGAGTGCGCAAGAACAAGTCGCGCCGCGACAGAAATAACGAACAACTTGGCAAGGTTGAGCAGTATTCACAAGACCCGCGTGATCTTGGAACGATGGAAATTGCCAATTACACCAAAGAGATGGGAGGGATTTTCGAGGCAATTCTTCCCCTGCTTTGCCCCAAAGCTCATTGCGTGATCAATGTTCCCGATATGTGGTGGGAAAATCAGAGGATCACAATCCACGTTTCCTTGATTGAGGAACTGAGAAGCAGAGGTTATGAACTCCGCAACATTATTATTTGGGATAGAACAAATATCGTTAATAACATTGGCATATTTGGATGGCCAAGCAATTACATAACGATGGGCGTTACTTTCGAGTATTTATTGGATTTCTGGAGGCCACCAAATGGTACGACTCTACACCAAGAATGACCTTATTGCCGCCATCAGAGACATATCGGAATCCGGCTGGAAGCAGAGTGTTCGCAGGCCAGGCAATGACGGTGCTGTCGGAAACACATTGGAACAATTGCTCGGTATTGAAGAGAACAACCTGCCAATCCCAAATGCTCTGGAATGGGAACTAAAAGGACAACGATCTAAAACAGGTTCGCTTGTCACGCTGAAACACATCGAACCATCGCCCACTGGAGCAAAGATTGTTGTCTCTGTTCTTCTGCCCCTCTATGGTTGGAAACACAAGCAGGCTGGCCGGAAATATCCGGCGACCGAACGAAGTTTTCGTTCAACAACAAATGCAAACGAGTTCACTTCACGAGGTTTCCAAATTGTTGTTGACCGGACGCAGAAAAAACTCCGTTTCATTTTCGATGCAAGCAAGACAGACAAGGCAACCCCCGAGATTGCTCAATGGCTGACTGCCGTTCAGAAGACTGTCGGACTTGGGCCAATTAGTCCAGAACCATACTGGGGTTTTGATGACCTCAAGTACGCCATCGGAGAGAAGATCAAGAACTGTTTCTATGTAATTGCGGATTCCAAGATTGAACGAGAGAAGGAACTTTTCCAATATAAGAGCCTCCTCGTTTTGTCAGGCTTCTCCTTTGACAACTTCCTGAACTGCTTGGAAAACGGAACCGTTCTTGTGGACTTTGACGCAAGGACAGGTCACAATCACGGCACCAAGTTTAGAATTCGGCAAGGCCAATGGGCCAATCTGTATTCTGAAACAAGACAAGTTTTCTGAAATCGGCCAACAATCAAAATCAGCATACGTCGCGTACCGCGCCGATGCTGATTTGAGACGTTCTGCCGAAGACCTGACGCGTGAAGTCATCAAAACGCCTGCAGCTTATATCGCTCTCGGCGAATTGAAAGGCGGTATTGACCCGGCGGGAGCGGATGAACATTGGAAAACCGCTCGGACAGCACTCAATCGGATTCACGAGGCATTTTCAAAGCTCAAACTCAAACCGCACACTTTCTTCATTGGAGCGGCCATTGAAACCAAGATGGCTGCGGAGATCTGGGAAATGCTCAAGCGAGGCAGCTTAGAGAACGCTGCAAACCTTACCGACGAAGATCAAGTTACTTCCGTTTCACAGTGGCTTTGCGCGCTTTGAGGGAAAAGCAAAAGGAAGACGATGCCTAACAAGGCACTCCACCTGACTGCTATTCCGTTACGCTCTATAACGACAGGTGAACTTTGTCATTCACCCTTCGCGCGAGTATCGGAATTGCCCGTTCTCGCGCCGCTTTTCAGCGGTGCCATCGTACCGCAGGCGTCCCGCCCGTCTCTCGACTATGAGACGCCGTATTTATTAGAACAGGCAGGCGAGACGCTTGCGGCACGAAAAAACAGTCGCTGCAGTACTACGCGCGTCATCGTGACCGGCTTGCTAGGCGCTTCGCGTGCGCTGCTGGCCGGCGCGCTGAGTCGCAAACGCCGCGTCATTCTGCTGGTGACGGACGGGCCTGACAGCGCGCTGGACGCCATCGCTGATCTGCGCGCCTTCGAGGCGCTGGAGGAGACGCTCGCCACACGCGACGCAGGCAGTCATTACACACTATTCCCCGCGTGGGACGTGCTGCCGACAGAATCAGACCGACCGGAAGGGTTGACGCTGGCTGGCCGACGCCGAGTCACCGAGCGTCTGAAAGACATTCGTAGTAGTATCAGGAACGAAACACCGATTTTGCCCGAATGTTTTTTTGTCATCGCGCCGGTGATCGCGCTGCTGCAGCCGGTTGAATCGCCCAGCGAGACTGTAAATCTGTTTACGCTGCGAGTCGGCGACGAGCATGATCCGATTATGCTCGGACGCAAATTGTTGGATGCTGGCTACGACCGCGTGGGACAAGCCGAGGTGCGAGGCGAGTTCTCACTGCGTGGCGGCATTCTGGATATCTTCCCGCACACGTCCGAGACGCCTTATCGTCTTGATTTTCTAGGCGAGATGATTGAATCCATCCGACCATTCGATCCAATCTCACAGCGCTCCGACGATCCTGTGGATTCGATTTCATTTGCGGACGCTTCGCCTCAAGCGTTGCAACGTCTGTTTTCGCCCGGCGCGAGCAACGGATCGTTCTCGCTGCTGGATCATCTGCCGCCGGATTCATTGATCATCTGCCAGGAGCCTCAAAGTCTGCGTCAACGCGCCGAGCTGTATCAAGCCAGCCTAGTCTCTGGCCGCTCATTTTTTTTCGAACTCAACCAACTGCTTGATCAGATCAAAGCTCGGTTCGATACGGTGCAACTGGTCAGCGAAGACCTTGCCAAGAAAAATGAAGACACAACTGCGCGCGACGAAGGCCTGGGTTTTGCCATGCTGGAAGCTACCGAGCGGATTGCCATCGCCTGCACCACGCTGCAGCGCGTCGAGGGCGATATCGCCACGAACTCCGCTGCTTGGCGAAAACTGGCCGTCGAGCGCCAACAGACGTTGGTCTTCTGCGAGACCATCGGGCAACGCCAACGTTTGCGGACGCTGTTCGATGAACAAAAGATACCAATTAGGTTGCCCGCTTCCGGCCAGAAAGAGGAACGGCAGACGGAGATCAGACTGGTACCAGGCAGATTATCCGGAGGTTTCGATCTGCGCGAGGCCGGTCTGGCGGCGATCAGCGACCGCGAGATTCTGGGCCACAGCAAGCACGCGCCGGACACGGCTCCGCGAATTCGACACAAGCATCCGCCAGGAACAGTCGCGATCCGTCATTTGATGGATTTGCAAGTCGGCGATTATGTCGTCCATGTCGCGCACGGAATTGCTCGTTACCTGGGTCTGGCGCGGCTGGAGAAAAGCGGCCGTCTCGAAGATTATCTCACGTTGCTTTTCGCGGATGACGTCAAACTCTATGTGCCCGCGACGCACATTGGTTTGGTTGGCAAATATATCGGCGGTCACGCGCAATGCGTTCTCTCCACGTTAGGAACCAAAGTTTGGGCGCGAAAGAAAGAACGCGCCGCCGCGGCCGTTCGCGATATCGCTGAAGATTTGTTGGCGGTGCAGGCAGCGCGAAAGAACTTGCCGGGCATTGTCTATCCGCCCGACGGCGATTGGCAAGGCCCGTTCGAAGCAGCGTTCCCCTACGAAGAGACCGCCGACCAATTAACGGCCATCGCTGATGTGAAGAAGGATATGCAAAGCGCCTGTCCCATGGATCGCCTGATCTGCGGCGATGTGGGATTCGGCAAGACGGAAGTGGCGCTGCGCGCGGCGTTCAAAACGGCCGCCAGCGGCAAGCAAGTTGCAGTGCTGGCTCCGACGACGCTGCTCGTCGAACAGCACGGACGCACGTTTCGAGAACGTTTCGCCGGCTACCCGCTGACTGTGGAAGTGCTCTCGCGATTCAAGACCGCGCGTGAACAACAACGCATTCTGAGCCGCCTGGCCACCGGCCGTCTGGATGTCGTGATCGGCACTCACCGTCTGCTACAGAAAGATGTGCATTTCAAAGATTTGGGGCTGGCCATTATTGATGAGGAACAGCGCTTCGGCGTCGAACACAAGGAGCTATTCAAACACTTGCGTCGTTCGCTGGATGTGTTGACGCTGACGGCCACGCCGATTCCACGCACACTGCATATGGCGATGATCGGTCTGCGCGACATCTCCAACCTGACCATTCCACCGCGCAATCGGCGGCCAATCAATACCAAAGTAGCACACGTCTCGGACGACCTGTTGCGCCGCGCTATTCTGCGAGAAATCAGTCGCGGTGGCCAGGTGTTCGTGGTGCATCCGCGAGTTCGCGATATCGAGGATTTTAAAGACTATTTGGCCAAACTGACTCCGGAGGCGCGGTTCATCATCGGTCACGGCCAGATGAACGCCGACAATCTGGAAATGGTGATGGCGCAATTCTTGCGTGGCGAAGTGGACGTGCTGGTCAGCACCACTATCGTCGAGTCCGGGTTGGACATTCCGACCGCCAACACCATTTTGATCCACGAGGCGGATCATTTTGGGTTAGCGGAGCTGCATCAGTTGCGCGGGCGAGTAGGCCGCAGCGATTTGCAGGCTTATTGTTACTTATTGCTGCCGGAACATCGCGCTCTGACATCGGAAGGACTGCGCCGTTTGCGCGCGTTGGAGGAATTCGACGAGTTGGGCGCGGGTTTCCAATTAGCTTTGAAGGATCTTGAAATTCGCGGAGCCGGCAATGTGCTGGGCCGCCAGCAGTCGGGCGAGATCGCGGAGATCGGCTATGACTTGTACTGTCGGCTCCTGAACGCTACCGTCAAAAAGCTGCGCGGCGAAGTGATCGAGGAAGAACTCGAAGTCAATCTGCAATTGCGTGGCGCCGCGTATATTCCGGAGACCTATATTGAGGACGACAAAGTTGTGCTGGAAATCTATCGCCGCCTTGACGCCACGCGCAATGACGAAGACGTGGACGGATTGAAGGCGGAGATCGAGGAGCGCTTTGGGCCGCTGACGGAGCCGGCGCAACGCATGTTCGAAGAAACCAAATTACGCCGCCTGGCGCGTCGCGCTCGCGTGCCGTACATCGGCATTGATCATAAAGAAGAACGCCTTATCCTGAAGCTGCATAATTGGGATTTAACGCATATTGATCGCGCGTTGAGCGGCATACTTGAGGCCAAAGGCGCGCGTGTTCTGGATAATGAGACGCTTTCGTTTGGTTTGACATTGAAGAGCAAACACGACGAACGAGCGCTGCGGGAACTAGCACGCTCGCTGCTCGAACCACTTATGCGCTTCCGTCAAAAATAGATAAGCGGCTGTCGAAAGCGGTGTTAATATTGCTTGTCAGCGCTTCCTTGAGAAAGCCAAAGACGTTAAAGAGCGTAGATTTCCCTGAGCCATTGGCACCAACACAAACGCAGAAACCGGGAATTTTCTTCATTTCTATGTCTTTGAACGCCTTGAAGTTTTTCAGACGAATCGTTTCGATTATTATTTTCGACATGGCATTGCCTCCGTCGTCGTATTTACGCTTTCGTCAAAGTACTCCTGGTGCAGTGCCGCGCAGACCTGTAAGATTTCAGTATTGTCCACCAAAAAAGTGATGTTTATCTCGCTGGCGCCTTGCGAAATCATCTGCAAGCTGACGCCTGCCGCCGCGACCGCTTTGAATGTGCGCGACGCCAGGCCAACCGCATGTTTCATCCCTTCGCCCACCACGGCGAAGATGCACTTGCCGGGCAGGATTTCCACTTTGTTTGCCAGATTGCTCAAATCTTTTCTCAGATGCTCCAGTTTCTGCGGATCGGTGTTGTTGGTGGTCAGCGAGACGCTGACTTCACTAGTAGAGATCATGTCAATAACGATGTGATGTTGTTCGAAAATAGCGAACAAACGCGCCATAAAACCTTCCATCCCCAGCATGCGCTCGCTGCGGACATTGATCAACACTTGATCTTCTTTGTAAACGATGCACTTCACCGGATACTTAGGATTGTTCTCGGCTTTTATGGTGATCAGCGTGCCGGGCGCTTCAGGATCAAAGGTGTGCAGCACACGCACGGGGATATCACGCTTCATCGCCGGAATGATCGTGGCGGGATGCAGCACTTCAGCGCCGTAGTAGGCCAGTTCTGAAGCTTCTTCAAAACTCAGCTTTGGCAGCGGTCGAGCTGATTGGATTACCGAAGGATCGCAAGTCATCACGCCAGGAACATCTTTCCAGACTTGAATTTCCTGCGCATTCAATGCGGCGCCAAAGATGGCGGCGGTGAAGTCCGATCCGGAACGGCCGATGGTGGTAATGTCTCCGTTCTTGTCTTTGCCA
The DNA here is from genome assembly GCA_043801885.1 of Planctomycetota bacterium. Classification (GTDB taxonomy): domain Bacteria; phylum Planctomycetota; class SZUA-567; order H5-PLA8; family H5-PLA8; genus JAZDLP01. Next base: position 15,964 of record JAZDLP010000317.1, read on the forward strand.
ATAAAGCCGGTGACCACAACCAGTTTGTGCGCATGCGGTTTGAACGCTTCGGCGATTCGATCATATATCTCCGGCAACGGCCTCGCATTCATGAACTTTGAGTCGGTGATGAATCCCAGATCGTAGGCGTTGAACGCCTCGGCATCCTTGTGCCCGCGCGACTGCAGCACTGCGGCGAAACATTTGGAAGACAGACGTTCCCCGAAGCTGGCCACGTAATCGTACAGGCGCGGTGTCGCTTCTTTGATGATATGAATGCCTTTGAGCAGATCCAATAGTTCGCTCAGATTTTTTTCAGCGAGACTGCGAGGCAGCTTCAGATCATCCAGCAACTGATAGTGACGGTCGGCGATGACTTTGAACGGCTCGACGATGTCGCCCTTGATGGCTTTCTTGGCCGCATCCAGCAACTTATCGGTAACCTTTGAGTGAGCTGACACCACCACTACGGGCTTGGCGCCGCCGAGTTTAATTTCACGCTCAACCAGTTCCGCGCAGCGCGTGATCGCTTCAGCGCTGCCTAACGACGTTCCACCGAACTTCATAATCCGCATGTCTTGTTCCCTCTCATCAAGCTGTTCAAAAAAATCCACAGATAAACACAGATAGACACAGATAAAGAAGGAAAAAAGAAAATAGCCTGTGGCTTCAGCTCCCCGTCTCTCCGTATGTAGTACCTCTTTAAACGGTTACCTAAAATCAAAAATCCCCTTCTCCCCATCGTGGTCCCAGTCGGTGTTTAACTTGCAAGTGATCCAGCACGCGCGCCGCAATAAAATCCACTAACTCCGACGCTTTCCTGGGTTTGCCGTAAAAGCCCGGACAGGCCGGCAAGACCAAGACACCCAACTTTGCTAACGCAGTTAGATTTTCCAGATGAATGACTGACAGCGGTGTCTCGCGCGGCACGATCAGCAGCGGTCGTCGCTCTTTTAGCATCACATCGGCGCTGCGCTGAATCAGATCGTCGGCCAGCCCGCGCGCGATCGCGGCGGCGCAACCCATTGTGCATGGGACGATGGCCATATAATCCACGCGATAGCTGCCCGAGGCCATTGGCGCTTCGAGATCGGCGTAATGGTGATAAATGACGCGCTCGGCCTTCGGCACTTTTAACGCGACCGGGTCGAATCGGTCGAGATTCAGTTTCAAATTCAACTCGATGGCCAGCACTTTTTTTGCGGACGGCGAGATAATCAAATGCGTCTCGATCATCTCGTCACGCAGCAACTCTTCCAAGACGCGCAAACCGTAAATCGCGCCGCTGGCGCCAGTAATGGCAAGAACAATACGACGTTTAGATGATCGGTTCATAAATTGAGAAATCAGTGTCGTCGGATTCGCCAAAATATCAAGATCTCGCGGCAACATTCTTTTACGCGATGAAATTTTCGTAACCGTGTATAGAGCCACAGAGGACACAGAGGACACAGAGACTTATCAATAATATGAGCACAGTATGAGCAAAAAAATCATCTGTGTCTCTCTGTGTCCTCTGTGGCAAAAATAGCCTGAACGGTTACGCATTTTCTGCTAATCTAAACAACATGGTTAGTCGAGCAGATACGCTAGAGAAGATGTTCGGACGACGGATGGTTTCCTGTCTGGGTTACATGCTGCTGCTGCTGGCGCTGCTGATTATTTTAGCGTTGGCCTGGCCGCGACTGTTTCCGGAAGAGACAAAAGAAAACCATCCGCTATTAAAAAAAGGTAACCGTTCACCATAGAGCCACAGAGGACACAGAGGTACGCAAAGATGAACAGAAACTTAAAAATCAAAATTCTCTGTGTCCTCTGTGGCTAAAAATAGTCTGAATGGTTACAAAAAAAGAATAATGCGTAGGGGCGATTCGCGAATCGCCCCTACAATTGCATGCGGTATCACGCAGATTTGCATGGTTAATGGAATAACGAATATGACTATTAAAAAGAAGAACAAGGACTACGACGAGCCCGATAGCCCTAATTCCGTCGGCTGGACGGAAGCTCAAACCTTCCGTTTGGCGACAGCCGAAAAGCCTTTTAAGCTGGAATTGGGCGAACAGATCGGTCCGGTTGACATCGAATATGAAACCTACGGCGCGCTCTCGCCGAACAAAGACAACGCCGTCCTGATTACTCACGCGCTGTCCGGCGATGCGCATGTCGCCGGCTGGGACAAACATGCCGAGGGCAGCGGGCGTGTCTGGCGCGCTCGCAAGCCCGGCTGGTGGGACGCGATCATCGGTCCGGACAAGCCTCTGGACACAAAAAAATTCTTCATCATCTGCGCTAATTTTCTGGGAAGCTGTTATGGCACTACTGGCCCGTCCTCCATCAATCCCGCGACGAGCAGAGCTTACGCTTTAAAGTTCCCGCTGGTCACGATCAGCGACTGGGTCCGCCAGCAGGCCATGCTTCTGGACAACCTGGGTATCCAACGGCTGCGCGGAGTGCTTGGCGGCTCGCTCGGCGGACAACAGGCATTGGAGTGGGCATTAGCGTTTCCGGACCGTGTCGAAAAATGTATGGTGCTGGCGGCTTCGGCGCGATTGTCCGCGCAGGGTCTGGCGTTCAATGCGGTCGGTCGCTTTTCGATCATGAGCGATCCGGCGTTCAATTGGGGCGAGTATTACGGCACAGCCGGCCCGCAAGCGGGACTGGCTGCGGCGCGCATGTTGGCGCACATTACTTACCTGTCGGAAGAAGGGATGCACGAGAAATTCGGCCGTCGCGCAATCAAGGGCAAGGAAGGCTTTGGCGCTGAGTTCGAAGTCGAAAGCTACCTCAATTATCAGGGCCGTTCATTCGTCGAACGTTTTGACGCGAATAGTTATCTCTACATTTCGCGCGCGATGGACTACTACGACGCCGCCGCGCAATGGGGCGGCGGCGATCTCGCAGCGGCATGCAAACGCATCCAGGCGGAAATGCTAGTCGTCTCGTTCTCTTCGGACTGGCTATATCCGCCCGCGCATTGTCGCGATCTGGCGCTGGCATTCAGTCGCAACGGACAAGCAGTTACTTATGTGGATGTACCCTCACGCTACGGACATGACGCATTCCTGATCGAAACCAAGCCGGTAGGCAATCTGTTAAAAAATTTCCTAAATCATTAAAAAGATAAGGGAATTTTAGATTTTAGATTTTTGATTGTGGATTGAAGGAAAAATGGCACTAACAAAACAATTGGAAGAGTTAGCAATAAAATTTCCAGCTTGGGAGGAATTTTTCTGGCTTGACTTGCCATGGAATGCAAAAGAGGAAACCCAGAAATCATATTTCCAGTCATTTTACAATTTT
>JAZDLP010000336.1:0-5681 GCA_043801885.1 Planctomycetota bacterium
GCTGCAAGCTTTGCGCAGTGAAATTCTGAGGGAGAGCCGGATGCGGGAAATCCGCCTGTCCGGTTCGGGAAGCGGGAAGGGGAAACGGAGCCTTGTCTACTGACACGTCACCGCGCCCTTTTTCGACTTCATTGCCAAAAAACAAGTTTTACGGCAGGTGCATGTCGCTGAATGTAGCGCAGGCATCTCGCCAAACAGTCATTCCACGTTCATAATTCGTAATTCATAATTCATAATTCATAATTCGTAATTCGTAATTCATAATTCATAATTCATAATTCATAATTCAATATGAATCGCTCTGCGCAGACTTTTCCTGACGGCCTTTACGCGCATGTTCCTTTCTGCGCGTCGTTATGCCGCTATTGCGATTTTGCCAGCGAAGTCTATCAAGCGGCGCGTACGCAATGTTATCTGACTGCGCTGGAAAAAGAACTGCGTGCGCGCGTTGCGCAGCTCGCCCAACAGTTTGCGCCACGCACGATTTTCATTGGCGGCGGGACGCCGAGCGCGTTGAGCATCGCCGAACTGACTCGCTTCTTCGAGATTCTCCGGCAATACGTCGGGTTTGATCGTGTGCGCGAATTCACTATCGAAGCGAACCCAGGCTCGACGGACCCCGCCAAACTCGAATTCCTTCGACGACAGGGAGTGAATCGCATCAGTTTCGGAGCGCAATCTTTTCAACCGCATCTGTTGAAACTGCTTGGACGCAGACATAGCGCCGAACAGAGCCGTGAAACGATACGACTGGCCAGAGCCGCGGGATTCGAGAACATTTCGATTGATCTGATGCACGGCATTCCCACGCAAACTAAAGAAGACGCGCAGCGCGACGTCGCGGAAGCGTTGGCCTTGCCGCTCGAACACGTCTCGGCCTACGGGCTCTCGTACGAAGAGGGAACGCCGCTGCTGGACGCTGTTCGCAACGGCGCGATTCGCCGCTCTTTGTCCGAAGAAGAGACAATGCTTTATTATCAAGTGATGGATGATCTCGAAGCCGGCGGAATGGCGCAGTATGAGATCAGTAATTATGCTCGACCGAGCTACGAAGCGCAGCACAATCTCATCTACTGGCGCAATGAAGCCTATCTGGGCATCGGCCCTTCCGCGGCGAGTTTCATCCACTGGGAACGCAGTGCCAACGCAGATGACCTCGACGCCTATCTACGGGCCGTCTCGGAAAGCGGTCTCGCCATCGTCTCGTGCGAAACGCTCGACCCGGCCGCCCGCGCCCGCGAAGCGCTCATCCTGGAATTGCGCTTGCGACGCGGAGTAGATACGGCAGAATTTTATGCGCGCTGGGAAACCGAATTGCTTGGCCAGAGCGCTACGACGCGGAAGTATATTAAGGAAGGATTGATGGAAAAGCTCCCAAACGGCCGATACCGAATTACTCGACAGGGACTGTCGGTCGCGGACGGAATAATGAGTGAATTGGTGTAAGGCTGGATTCGCCGGTTAATTCTGGTAAAAAGCACACCGACTTTTAGAATATAAGAAATTGGCCTCATGAGCTAGAAAGTTTTGTCAAATATGAAACTTTCATCAATTTTCGTTAAAGCCTTGATGGCTGTTACCGGCGCAGTGATGGTGATATTTCTGGGTTTTCACCTGGTTGGGAATGGCTTGCTGTTTTTGGGCGCAATTGAATACAACGCATACACCGCGCTGGTGACACGGAAAGCGATTCTAATTCCGGCGGAAATCATTCTGTCAACATGCTTTGTCGTTCATCTCTTGGCGGCCATCAAAATTTCTCTGGAAAACTACCGAGCGCGACCGCGGACATATTGCGTGAAACACACCGCCGGTCAGAGCACCTTCGCTTCGCGGAATATGTGGTGGACAGGATCGCTACTACTCGTCTTTCTGGTTTATCACATCTTGCATTTCAAATATGGGACGCAGGACGCGCCGTATAAAATGTGGGGATTAGTAACACAAGAATTTAAGAAGCCTTGGGTGGTCGCGGTGTACTTGCTGGCCATGGTGGGGCTTGGCTTTCATCTGGACCATGCGCTCGGCAGTCTGTTCCAGTCGTTAGGGCTGCGCAATGCTTCGGGACATCCGCGACTATGGGGTCTCAGCACGATAGTGGGCTGGGGGTTGGCTCTGGGCTTTGCAACGTTGCCGCTATGGGGATTGACGACTTTGGATTGACGGCGGGAATTAACGCCATCTTTCATTCGTCCCTCCGGGACTCAGACGCGTGGGTGTACGCTGGACACCCAGCGTTGAAACGCTGGGCTATTGTCGTGGCGTCCCTTACGGGACGTTAAAATTGTGGCTCTGTTGACCCTGCTATAGACTTCTTTTCTTGCTGGGTAAAAAAACTAGTTTTTCATCCGTGCAGTCTCAAAAAAATGCTGTACTAATGCTATAGACTCCGTTTATTAGCGGTTTATTGCTTGAAGGGACTGAACGGTTACGGTTTTTGGGGTTATGGTTATCCGAGTCGAATAATGACAGAAGCCCCCATCTGCGTCTTTGATCGAGGCACGTTGATTCTCCGCGGAGTGGGTCGGGAGATTATTTCCGGTCTCTTTGCGCCGAATGTTTGGACTTGGGATGCACGCGTGAACGCGTGGAGATGCTCGGCGATCCATTATGCTGAGGCGCGCCGATTGTTGCGAGCGCGGTTTGGCGATAAATTCCGCGATGAAGTGCCGACTCCGCCAAATGTTCATTGGCCAAAACTCGATCTGCCCATCTTGCGAGCCGATCAGCAGGAAGCGCTGCAAGCGTGGCGGCAGGCGCACGGTCGTGGCCAAATCATCATGCCGACCGGCACAGGCAAGACCGAAGTGGCGCTCGCCGCGATGAGCAGTATGAACGCGGCGACGCTTATCGTGGCGCCCGTGCGTGATCTGATGTACCAATGGCAACATCGAATCTTGCGTCGCACCGGTTACGATGCCGGCATAGTCGGCGATTCGCTTTTTAATCTGCGGCCAGTTACCGTCACCACCTATAGCAGCGCGTACATCCATATGGCTGATATCGGCGCGAAGTTTGAATTGATCATTTTTGATGAGGAACACCACTTGCCCGGTCGCTGCTACCGCGAAGCCGCGCTCTTGTGCGCTGCGCCACTGCGTCTGGGTTTGACGGCTACGCCGGAACGCGCTGACGGACTGCAGAATGATTTAAGCTGGCTTGTCGGTCCAGTAGTGTACGATCTGCCGTTGGCGCGCGTCAAAGGCAGTACGATTGCCGATTACGATGTCATTCGTATTCCCGTGGCGCTTAAATCCGACGAGCAAGCGCGTTACGACCACGCGAGCCAGATCATCCGCCGATTCATGTATGAGAAGAACAAAGATGGCCGGCGCTACACACTGAAAGACTTATGCGCTGATGCGGGCAAAGATTCGGAAGCGCGCCAGGTTCAAAAACATTATTACGCTAAGCAGTCCATTGAGGATCGCGCCGAAGAGAAGCTGCGCGTGTTGGAAGACCTCTTTCAGTTGCATACAGGCGAACGGATTATCGTCTTCGCCGGTTCCAACATGATGGCTCTGGATGTCTCGCGACGATTTCTGGCACCGACACTGTTAAGTCATTCGCGCAAGAAGGAACGATTGGTCGTCTTGGAAGGTTTTGCGGCTGGAAGTTTTCCCGTAATCGTCGCCAATCAGGTTTTGGATGAAGGCGTGGATGTGCCTGAAGCCAAGGTGGCCATTGTCATCGGCGGGCAAGCTTCGACTCGGCAAGCCAAGCAACGCCTAGGACGAATCTTGCGAAAGTCCGGCGGCTTGCGCGCCAAGTTGTATGAAGTCGTGTGTGAGGACACGAAGGAAGTGGAGCGGTCCAGAGACCGACGGCGGAGCGATGCTTTCGAGCGAACAATCCATCATCGTCTATGAAGGCAGCCGGGCCAGCCCCGACCGCCTGACGCGTAACGATCATGCGCATTACGTCCAGTACGCCGAACGGATGCTGGCGGTTTATCGCGGAGGCGTTGGCCAGACGCGGCGAGAATTACATCGTTCTGTGGCCGGCATCTTTGCGAACGAGTCGGATTGTTCGTCTAAACGCATTCGGGCGTTCTGCAAACTTCTCGATGACGTCGGCGAATTCGAGACCGATTCGCGCGGCAACGCCGCCACGCTTCGACTGCGCGTGTTTTCGCTCGCCGCGCCACTTCACCCGCTGGTGCGAACCGCCGGCTCTCTCTTCGGCACGCCTGAAAGCGAAGTGAAAACGAAGATCGCTCGTGAATTGGGATTATCGTGGGAAGAGATTGATCGCAAACTTTACGCCGACGTGCTGGATTTCCAACGACTCATCCGATTTGGCGGATACGGCAGCGCCGAGATGCTGCTGCGGCATTACAACGTGGCGCAGATTCAAGCATGTCTATATCGCGCTGAGAACATGATCATCATCGCGCGCCAGGACTTCAAAAGAATTCTGCGGCACATCAAGTTCGCGCGCCTGATGTTTGAAATTCGCCGGTTGAAAAACTCGGAGTATCGCATCCATCTCACCGGCCCGACGTCCGTGCTGACCGAAACGCGCCGATACGGAGTGCAATTTGCGCAGATCATCCCGGCCCTGTTGGCCTGTGATAATTGGGAGATGGAGGCTGTCGTTCAGACGCCTTGGCGCATGAAAGCTCGGTTCTGCCTCAAGAGCACTGAAGGATTGCGCAGTCATTTGCCAGCGACTCAAGAATATGACTCCGGAGTCGAAGCGATCTTCGCCGCGAAGTTTGGCGAGAAACGCAACGGCTGGTCGCTTGTGCGCGAAGCCGTCATTCTTCACGATGAGCAGGTAACGTTTGTGCCAGACTTCGCGTTTCGACACGATGACGGCACGGAAGTCTTGTTTGAGATCGTCGGGTTCTGGACGTCAAAATATTTAGAGCAAAAACGGGAGACACTGCGGCGATTTCGGAATCATCGCATTCTACTGGCTGTCCCCGAATGCTCCCTCACTCCCGGCCAGACGCCGTCGGACAAAGTCATTGTGTACAAGACGGTTATTAAAATTGAACCGGTACTGCAAGCGTTGGAGAAGTGTATATTTTCAAATTTCTTCGATGCGCTTTAATTCTTCTTGAGTCAGATCGAGCGCGGCGGCGGCGAGGACATTCTCCAGCGCTTGCTCGGGGGTTTTGCAGCCCGGAATGACCACACTGACGGCGGGATGCGCTAGGCAGAATTTGATGGCCGCCTGAGCCGGTGTGCGGCCGGTGTCTTCAGTGAGAAAGCGCAGTTGCTCCACACGCGCCAGCGTTTTTTCCAGCTTGTCGCCGCCATAGACGTCCTTGCGGTGATCGTTATCGGCGAACTGATGGCCGGGTTTGTATTTGCCTGTGAGCAGTCCCGACGCCAGCGGCACGCGTGCGATGATGCCCACGCTTTTCTGTTCAGCCAGCGCGAACAATTCCTTTGCCGCGGAACGTTCCAATAAATTATAGACGACCTGAATCGTCTCGACGTCACCCTTTTCGATGGCCAGGATACCTTCCGCTGGGTCGCCGATAGAGATGCCGTAGTGCGCGATCTTGGTCTGGTCCTTCAGTTCGCGCAGCGTGTCCCAGATTTCGTTGTCGGCGATAATAGCCCGAGGTGGATTGTGTAGTTGGTAGATAGTTTCTGTTTCGTAATCGATCAAAACGCGAATATCTCCATGCCGATGATTACACTTAATCGCAGTAAAGTGATTCAAAA
>JAZDLP010000041.1:0-2657 GCA_043801885.1 Planctomycetota bacterium
ATTTAAAATAATATCCCCCTATCTCCATAATCTCCATATTTCCCTTTCTTACACTATCTGAATGGCTATAAACCGTTGGATAAAAGATAAGGACTGAACGGTTACACAAAAAGTGAAAATTGGCGGAGAGGGAGGGATTCGAACCCTCGATACGGTGTAACCCGTATACCGCCTTAGCAAGGCGGCGCATTTGACCACTCTGCCACCTCTCCGCTACTTCATCTTTTACTTCAATACCCCAACGAACGCAAGGTGTCTCAATATTAAATTATACTGCTCACTATATCACTGTCAGTCACTGCTTGATCAAACGAGCTGCGGCCCAGTCCAGATGATCGCCGATGTCGTCATCATCAGGTCCAAAGTCGCAGATCAGTTCCAGTTGTTTGGCGCCGCGCAGTTCGATCTTCAGCGTCTGTGGTTTCTCCGCAACTTTGGCCACGCCACTGGCTGCCACCTTCTCATCCACAATGATTTTCCAAGCGCATACAGCTATATGCGGCGCGCTGATATCCAAGCCTACATCGCACAAAAATTTGACGTACCGGCCGTCGAGATCGTAAACCAATCTGGAATAACTGTGTACACCCAACCCGCGTGAATAAGTCTGCGCGCCCAGCTTCAGTTTTTTTGTGGTGACGGACTGATCGCGCCGCCAGCGATAGACCACCGGCAAGCCGCCGATATATGGTTTTTCCTCAACGGTCTTCGGTTGCAAATCGGAAAGATACACCAGTTTTCCGCCTTTGAACAGAATGCTTTGTGTTTGGCTGGCATCCACCTTCCAGATCTTGCCGTTCAACGCTTCGAAAGAGATGATGTTGTCTTTTAGTTCGATCAGTTTGCCGGTTAGGAACGAACCTTCTCGCAGCTCTAGTGTGGCGCGCAAATCAGTGGGGGCTTTGTATTTTTCCAGCGCCGCCAATCGCAACGCCGCGACTTGTTCAAAGGCGTAGATACGCGACTGGCCGCCGACATTGAAGCTCATGTCTTTATCTGTGAACTTTTCGATGAATCCGGAGAGCGTGTCGCCTTTAGACAGCAGCAGCAAGTCTTCTTTTGGCGTCGAAGCTTTGAGAAAATCATCTATCGCGTTCGTCGCGACGCCTTCCTTAAACGGAAAGACAAGAGCGCACAGAAATTTATTCTCCACCTCCAACTCGCCCAGCGAGTTACTCTTCAGTTTGAACTTCGCGTCGTCGCCGGAGAGGATCACGGCTTTAAGCTGATCGCCGTTGCGCAGGCGCATAGTCGGCGTCGCGACGGGCGTGGGCGCGTCGGAAAAACGCACTTCGGAGACATCTTTGAATGCGCGACTGCCTTGCTCAAACTTGAAATCAGTTTCGGTGATCGCGATCAGTTTGTCAGATTGCGCCTCGCCTTCCAAAGTTACGACGGTTACGGCCAGAGTTTCCGCGCTGCAATACGAAACGCTCATAGAGCACAGCAGACAGCAATAGCGCCAAAAGAATTTTTTAATTTTTAATTTTTGATTTTTAATCGAAGGAAAAAAGATCGTTTCAACAGTCATTGTTTCACGTCGCTATCTTTTTCAAAAGTAGGGGCGGTTCGCGAACCGCCCTTACTACAACGACCGTACCGCAGGCGTCCCGCCTGCCTCTCGCCTATAAGTCGCCGCATTGGTTATACTGTGCGCGGTCAGTTAGGGACATATGATAATAGCCCAGCGATTTATCGCTGGGAAAAAGGCAAATGCGAGATTTAATCCCGTTAGGGACGAATGAAAGGCGGAAGCTAGACACCCAACGTTGAAACGCTGTGCTATGGTCGTGGCGTCCCTTAAGAGGACATTAATTTTGCGGCTCTGATGAAAACCGTGCAGCATTTTTTCTGAGCGTGGCTCTATAATAGGGTGTACATGCCACTAGAAGTCCATAAGTCGCAAAATGTGTCACGGGTTAATGGGCCGTCTCAACCTGAGGCGGACGCACGGTGCATTGCCGAAGTTCTCGCTGGAAACCGACAACGTTTTTCAGAACTGATCGAACGTTATCAGGATGCTGTCATGCTCATCGCACGAGCTTACGCACGCGATTCGCACACGGCCGAGGACGTGGCGCAGGAAGTTTTTATTCAAGCCTTCACCGCGCTGGCCTCGTTGCGCGATCCGACCTTGTTTTTCCCTTGGCTCCAGCAGATTGCGCGCCACCGAGCCGCTCGAGCGAACGATCTCAACGACAAGCGTCCTGATCGCTATCCGCTTACGGACCAGACCGCGCCTGTAACAGAAGAACAGACCACTCATGAGCGCGTCGTGCATGTGTGGTCACAAGTAGAACAACTGCCCGAACCGTATCGCCGTACCGTACTTCTGAAGTACAAATGCAATTTAAGCTGCAAAGAGATTGCCGAGCGTGAAGGCGTGGCCATTAGCACGATTACCAGCCGTTTGACTCGAGGACTGATCATATTGCGAAATGTATTGCGGTAGGGGCGGTTCGCGAACCGTCCCTACGAATGATCGCGGCTCGGATATCATTCGCCAGTCTGTCGGGAAAAGTGGCTTTAGCCATCTTTGAAAGATGTATATGTTACCCAAAAACTATTGCTTTTGAACCAGTGCGCCATGATAGCGCATCCATCCAGCGGGTGGAAGACCCGTCTCGGTTCGGACTGCAAGAGCCGAGTAGCTATCC
>JAZDLP010000352.1:0-6968 GCA_043801885.1 Planctomycetota bacterium
TTGATGCGGCTGAATTCCAACAGGTCGCCGATTATTTTGTTCGTAATTTCTATTTCATCGGAAATAATCTGCAAATTCTCTTTGACGTCAGGATTATCCTTTCCTACTTCCAGCATATTCAGATAATAAACAACGTTCTTCATTACGCCTAAAGGATTTCTGATTTCATGCGCTACACTGGCGGCCAGTTGACCTATGGTGGCGAGTTTCTCAGAACGAACTAACTTCTCCTGCGATTCTTTCAAATTGCCGGCCATATAATTGAAAGTTTCGCTGAGTTGTTGAACTTCATCGCCAGCATATTTATTATAAACTTCGCAATTTTTGCAGTCTTTGATTTTTTGCGCATAAATTCCCTGAACCGAGCCTTCGCACATCGTTCCTGCAACAAGCCAGCAAGGGACATCGGTTTTATTATATGCGGGACAACTCTTTTTGCCGCACTTTTTTTCAGAAAAACATGGAGTCAAAGGAACTTTAACTCTAACGTCTAAATTCCCCTTTGCCATCTTCTCGACAGCATCGTGAAGATTTTTAATTGGTTTTATGAGTAAACCGGCCAGGCCAAAACTAATAAATATAGCCAATACTACAGCTAAAAGGATTACTCCCGTAATTGCGCCCAACAGATTATTGATGGTCTTGCGGACGCCATCTTCTCTTATTCCGATTCTGGCTACGCCAAACATCTTATCTCTTATTAATATAGGAGCGGCAATATCGCAGATGAAGCCGTTACCCGTATTCAACGGACAAACATTGCTCCCCTGATCGGAAGAAACAGAATTGGCATCCTTTAATTCCACGGGAAAAACATCTTCAAATGTGTGGGCTAAAACTCGTCCCTTCCAATCTAGAATAAAGGCATAATCAACGTCTTCGGCTTTTTTTTCTTCATTAACCGTGTATTTAAGCAATGTGATATCATCAGTCAACAAGGCGGCCGCGCTGCGGGCAGCCAGGCTTCTGGCCATTGACACACCCGTTTGCCTGGCGGCATTCCTTAATGCCTGCGGCAATATTTGATTGACGGCGAAAATTATGATCAATCCTAAAAATAGAATTAAAAAAACTATCGCCGTGGTAATTTTATTGCGAAAACTTACATTTTTTCTCATCTTTCCCTATCAAAAAATTAAATTGCCTAAAATAAATACGCCAATCGCGACAAGCCAGCAAGCCAACCCTGCTATTAACGGCGCGACGCCGAAATTATACATTTGCTTAAGGTCAACTGTCAGGCCGATACTCGTCAAAGCCATAGTCAGAAATATCCCAGCCCATGGCTTTAATGTTTTAGTCAATGGCGCGAAAGCGGGGCTCAATGAAACCAAAATCCCCACTAAAACAAAAATCCACACAAACCAGGGCACTTGATACAAAAAGAATTTCTTTCTTTCTCCCTCAATAAGGTTTGTGCGACGGTTCATATACCAGCACAGAAATCCAATGACGGGTATTATCATTGCCGTCCTGGCCACCTTTATAGAAATGGCCAATTTCAAACAACTCTCGCCCAACGCCAGGCTGGCAATTTTTACAAATCCAGTCTGTGGCAAAGTGGTAGCGCAAAGGAACGCGTATTGAGTGTCAGAAAGCGCAAAGAAAGTAAGGGCTAACGGATAGATCAATATGCCAAACAACCCAAAGATGGTAATGGTCAGCAAACTTATTCCGGTATCTTCTGACTCCGCTTTTACTATGGGCGCGGCAATCGCGATAGCCGAAGCGCCGCAAATAGCGGTCCCTGTAGCGATTAAAAGAGACATTTCGCCGCTGGCGCTTAATTTTCGGCCTAAATACAAAGCCACTAAAAAAATCGCTATAATTCCCACGATTAACTGAAGCCAGAAAGCAGCGGGTATCTCTGCCAGTTTATGAAACTCCAGATTTATTCCATAAAGCATAATTCCTATGGATATAAATATCTTCATAGCCAATCCGAAGCCCGGTAAAAAAAAAGGCCTTCTTCCTACAAAAGTCCCTATCACTATTCCCAAGACAACGCCGACCACTAAAGAATCTATGCCTTTATGAAATTCAGCAATCCAGCATGCGCAATATCCCACGATAACGGTTAAAACAACTCCCGGGATCATTTCGAAAAACTTTCTTTTTTGCATGATGCGCCACCTAATCTGTTATCCGAGCCGCGCTCCGTTAGGGAGCGGTTAGTAGGGACGGTTCGCGAACCGCCCCTACTAACGCGCGCGACTCGGATTATTGCCCGAGTTCCTAGCATCTATATTTGTCTCGCAGTATATTATTTACTGTAAGCGCAACGCCATTAACAACACAAATCTTCACTGGGGTGCATGTCGCTGAATGCGACCACCAAGCATAGCGCAGGCTTCCACTGCTTGTTGGTTAAAAAGTAATGTCAAACTACGAGGTGCAGGCTAGAAGCCTGCGCCACTATCAGGAGTTTCTTCATTATGTTCCCTGTTTACTCTAACAAATGCGGCGCATCATGGGCGAGAAGCAGGCGGGACGCCTGCGGTATGATCGTTGTAGCACTGGCGTATCTGCTGCTGGCAGGCTTCGTAACTCAAGCCGGCGAGAACGTTGTTAATCAGTCTGCGGTCGTCAAGCCATTTAAGGCGCTCGAGGGCGTCGCGAGCGCCGGCTGGGATCTGCTCCTGAAGAATCAGTTTGCCGAGGCTGAAGCCGCATTCCGCGAGATACTCAAAAACGACGCCAAGAATCTGATCGCGCTGGAAGGTCTGCGCAACTCGCTGATCTCACGCGGCTACTACCAAGCAGCTCAGAAGATCAATTTACAGATGCTTGCCGCCTGCTCAGACGCAAGTTTGGCTAATGTTTTTGCTACGCGAGCCACAGACGCAATTAATTACGTTGAAAGTCGCGCCGATATCCTAAATACCTTCAATCAGGCCGCAGATACAGCCGTAGCCGCAGGAGACGCGACGTTGGCCGCTCTGCTAAAAGATTACCTCGTCTCGCTGTACTTGCAGTATGACCAGCCCGCGGAGGCGAGCGCGGCGCTCGCCGGTCTCGGCTACGTGAAACGCTGGCAATTCGTCACCGGACCGTTCGGCGCAAAAGACAAGAACAATCCGATTGACAAGCGCTTTGCGCCGGAACGCGCGCTGAAGACGCTGGCATTCACTGACGAGACGGGCAAACCTGTTCCGCTACGTCAAGATGTTTCCGCGCCGCTGCGATCATTGGACATGGGCTCGTTACTACACGGCGCGGAAGGCATCTACTACGCATTCACCAATCTGGACAGCAATGTGGATCAGGAAGTATTGATCTATGTCTCCGCGCATTCGTCGTATCGTCTTTACTTGCGCGGCATGCCGATTATCCAGGCGCCCGGCGAGGAGCAATTCCGTCGTTCCGGTGGCGAACTGGCGCGCGTCAAACTGTCCAAAGGATCCAATCCGTTGCTGCTCAAAGTGTCTTCAACCGGCTTGCTGGTCGTGCGTGTGCTTGGGTCGGACTATGGGCCGCTCAAAGGAGTACAGGTCAAGCTGTTGTCAGATGCGGAACTGGCCAGCCACGAAGTCTCCACGATGCGCGGCGTACTGTTGTCGGAACGGACATCGGGTTTGTTAGCGCAGTTTTTTCTCAAACGTCTCACGCCTGAAGAACGCGCCGCCGGTCAAGGCTTGAAAACGCTGATTGAACGCGGCGAACTAACTGTGCCGGAAGCCGCGTGGCTGGATTTTGCGGCGCAGTGCGAGAACGACGTTCGCGCGCGCGAGCTTCTGGCGTGCGCGCTCGCCGCCACCGCTCCTGATTCGGTTAGCGCGCTGGACCTGGCCGCGCATATTCTGCGCTCCGCCGGCGCGACGATGGGGAACACCGAAGCTCGCGAAGCGGAAGAAGCGCGACGGCTGCGCGAACACGCGCTTATGATCGCGCCAAACAGCCACCAGCATTTGTTGGCGCTGTGCCACTTTTTCTCTGAACGCGGGCTGTTTGACCAAGCGCTCGAAAAGATCAAAGCCTGCGCAGCCGCTCATCCTCATTCCGCCATCGCGCTCTTTGAACTGGGCCAACTGTATCAACGCAAGCAGTTCCTGGTCGAAGCTGAACAGTGCTATGAAAAGGCGGCGGCTCTGGACAATGTGTATCTGGCTAGACTGGCATACTTCCATGAATCCGTTGGAAATTGTGTCCGTGCGCGCGATTTGCGTCAAAAGGCGATCACTCTGGGGCTGCTCGACGCGAATGCTCAATTCGAAGTGGCGCTCGAACACGGCGATTTGATCACAGCGGAACAATGTTTGCAACGGCAGGAGAAAGCCTATCCGGATCGCACGAACGAGTGGACCGCCAAGCGCGTCCAACTGCTTGTCGAAAAGGGCGATCTGAAAGATGCTTATAAAATGCAAGAGAAAATCTACGCGGCTTGCCGCAAAACCGATCCGAATAAACGGCAAGAGCTATTGAAGACGGTAGATCTGGGCTTGCGATTATCTGCGGGCGAGACGCCCGCGCCCCGAACCCGATCACAGAAAGATCGCGTCAAAGAGTTGCTGCGCGCGTATCTGCAAGAAACGCCCGGTGATTACGAATGTCGTCGCCGTTTGCGCGGATTGGATGACGCGGAAACAATACGTTGGTGGGAACCGTACGATGTAAAGGTGTCTGAAATAGACACATCGGCGTTCACCGCCAAAAACTACCCAACCGCCGATCATGCCTGGATCGTGGACTTCATGGTCACTCGAATTCTACCTGATTTGTCGCGCGAATCTTACGTGCATATCGCTCAGAAGGTGTTGAACCAGAATGGCATCAATAAATTGTCGGAAGTGTTGGTGTCGGCGCAGCGCAACGAGATCGTATTTATCCGCACACTCAATCCAGACGGCAGCTCATATGAGCCGCAAAACGTTCACAATTTTAATTTTGCTCAGTCGGCCAGCCTGTACCAGGTCGGCCCAGGCTCGATTCTCGAACATTCCTACCTGGAACATCACGACGCGGACGCGGATGAGCCGACACTGATCGCGGGATTCAACTTCAACGCGATTGACGCGCCGCGCGCGATCTCGCGCTGGGTGGTATTGATTGCCGATGAGGCTAAATCGAAACTGAACATCCGCAAAATCGTTCCTGAGCTGATTGACGAGAAAATTCTGCCGGGGCCGCCGGGCTACACTACCTATCAGTGGACCAACAAGCAGATCGAAGGCATTAAGCGTGAACCGCGAATGCCGACAGATGCCGACCAGGAAGTAATTCCATTAGCGCTGATTGAGACGCCCGAACGACCATATCAAGTCAGTCGCTGGTTAATGCAGCGCGAACGCGAGTTCATTCCGCCTGAGGCCGAGGAAGAAGCTCGCAAAATTACGAACGGCAAGAGCGATGACGCGGCCAAGTTCGAAGCGATTGTCCGGTGGGTGCGCGACAGGATTCAGCCCAGCAATGATTCGCGCACGCTGGACGATGTCTGGTTCTCCCGCTCCGGCAACACCGATCAAATGACACTGCTGACTCGCGAAATGGCGCAGCATGCAGGCTTGAAAGTGACTTCCGCGTACATCAACGCGGCGTATCAACCCGGTCGAGTGTGGCATTCAAAGAACGCCAAACGCCAGTGGTCGCCGGAACAGTTGGTCAACTTCGGCAGTGGCGGACACATGCTGGTGCTGGAGCAATCCGACGGCGCAGACCGCTGGGCGCAGTTCGTGGGCAAATCACCGAAGTTTTACAACCCGTTCGATCAGAACGGCAGCCTCGCCGGCACGCTGGCGCTGACGCCTGGCGAAGAAGGCGCGCGCATCAAACGACTGAAAGGCGCGGAAATGGATCTGACGCCGATCACGCATCACGCGCAAATCAACTTTGACGCCGTCGGTGGCGGGACAATCAAGGGTACGCTGCAACTATACGGCGCCTTGGCCGGCAATGTGCGCGAGAACTGGTCCGATCCGCGCCAGAAATCCAAAATTAAGGAATGGGTTGTCAACCGCGCCTGGCCGAAAATCGAAACGCCCGAAATCGCCATCAAAGGCGAAGCCGTGCCGGACAGCCCCATTAGTTTTACGTATTCAGGCGCCGCCAGGAATCTCGCTTCACAGGAGAAAGGCGCGTTCTTTCGGGAACCATTTGCCGCGCCGTCCCGATTGCTGGCGCTACGCGGACCGCCCGAACGACAACATGACTTGTTGATCAAAAATGAGATCGCTGATCTCGATCACACTCTGACCTACATCTGCCCGGAAGGTTGCGCCTGGGTGGAGGCGCCGGATGATCTGTGCCTGGTCACCGAATTCGGATTTTACATTGTCGATTATACCGTCAAAGGCCGCGCCTTGAGTTACACGCGATCATATTTAATGCCGGCTCAGCGCGTTACGCCGGACAAATATCCGCTACTGCAGGACTTCATCAAACAGCTCGCCATTGACGCGCAGCAGCGCATCGCTTATACGCCGCTGAAAGCAAAGAGCTTCGGCACGCTCCGGCAAGAGATTTACTCCGGCGGCTATTCAAGTTGCGGCGAAGAATGTAAACCACAGATGAACACTGGGTATCCAGCGTACACCCACGCGCCTGAGTCCCGGAGGGACGAATGAAGGATGGCGTTAATCACCGCACCTCCAGTTGAGTGCGTACGAATGTCCCATACTTCGGTGGTGACTCAGGATAGCTCATCATTTCGAATGCGCACTATCTCTTGTGTGGGCCGAAAGCCACAACCACTACGCATCGTGTCCTTTAGCTATTCGGATACATCCCTGTTTATCCTCGCCAAGTAACACCCAACGCCAAACCTCAAACTTATCTTCTACAGTAAACACCCCAATAACCCACTAACGTCCCTATGAACGATCTCTGAATTCCAAAATCTGTGGTGCCAACAAATATTACAAATAGTGCTTTACTTCACTATGATCAGCGATTATATTCCTTGATGCCAACCATGGGGAGACAATTATGTTCATGCGCATCAAGCAGGTAAAATCATATCAGTATCTTCAAAT
>JAZDLP010000376.1:0-3070 GCA_043801885.1 Planctomycetota bacterium
TCCAGCTTCTTTCGCCCTTGACGCCTCAAAACCACCACATATCGTTTCTTCATGTCAATCCTCCATTGGGTTTGTCCCCATATAGATAGATCGGCATTTTTTCTATTCACCAACACATTCTTTTATGACTGAACACTAGCCCTTAATTAAGACGCTGTAGCAGAGATTAAGCAACTCCAAAGCCAACGCGTTAACCTGAATGTTATCACTTATCGAACCATTTTTCTGCTGCAATTTCATTAGGCTCTCGGCCATGTCCGTCGCGTCTTTTTTCTCGATGGTCTTCGAGTACCAAGCGTAAAGCAGTGCCGTCAGTACTTCTTGATCCGCTGTCGGCGTTTCAACTTTGATCTGTAGATCAGGCAACTTTGCCTCCGGTAGTCGCTTGAGAACTGCTTCGTATTTTTCATTCTTCGTCGCCGCCAAAGCCAATTTGATCCAAGCCATCGTCTCGAGTGAGAGCGATTTATCGTTGCCGCCACTCACTTGCGCGACCAGAAATTTCACCGGTTCGCTTAGATACGGTCCATTGGCCTCTCGATAATGGCGCGGGCTATTGCACAGAGCCGTAACGATTATGGCCACGGTTTTCACGTCGCGACCAAGCTCGCCTTTATAGGCTTTCTCCTTTACATCGTATTGTTCGACGATCCTGCTTCCCAACCGATCAGTGGCCGTCTTCAACTGCTTGACCTCCAGCGCCCACGCGGAACCGGCGTTGACCGCAACAAAAAGCGCAAAACCAGCGAGAATACCAATTCGATGCATGACTGTTTTCCTTTCTGTTAAGTTACCAATAAAATTAAACAGCAGTTAGGTAAAAGTTGTTTCTCCTCGTCTCTATGTCTCCCCGTCTCTCCGTCAACAACGCTTTTGGGTTACTGCCTAACCGTACTATGTAATTGACATCAGACAAGCACCTCCTATCGTTTTTCGCCATCCGTGGCTAGTTGAGATTTATAATAACGTTCCAGATAATTTTCAACATCAGAGTAACGCTCGTGAACCGTGGTCAATGCCAGCGCCGTGAACTCGGCGATCTTCGCCGGACTAATATCACTCGGAGCTTTCTTTTCTTCGTGTGGATTCGTAGTAGTGACAGACTGCGCCGCGCCGGCTTCGGCAGTCTTGTCCTTTCCGGTTTTCTCGGCAATTTCTTGTTCGGCTGCGGCCCAAGCTTCTTGCAGCTCGCGCGGCAGCTCGCTTCGCAGCGCGTCGCCAAGTTTGGCGGCGAGCGACTTGAGCAGTTCGGCCTTAATTTCAGGCGACAGTCGCGAGTCGGTCAGAAGCAGCAAGAAACGTTGTTTTTCAGTAGGCGAGATAACTTGAATACGCGGTTCGACCGACATGCCATCAGTCAGTACGGCGCTTCTGGAGTCCAACCGAGGACTGGCGCGACGGATATCTTCTTGAGTTGGACCTGCTGCCACAGACTCCGGTGTCTGCGGCGGCACCAAAAGCGCGCAGCACAGCAATAAAAAAGCCAGTCCCAACGTGCGCGTCCAGATCGGCAAACTCACGGGCGCCAGTTGTCGGACATTAAAATCTTGAGTTTTTCGCAGTGTGCATGCTCGTTGAGCGGTTCGGAATCCGCGCTGTAATTCGTTGAGCGTCGCGTCCGGTAGTTGGCGCAGCTCGTGCCACGTTACGACGCGTTCTTGACTGGCGGCGCGTTGGTCCAACAGATACGCGACTTGTTGCGAAGCGGGGCGATAATGAAAAAAGGCCACAATCAGCGCGATAATCGCAGCCACCGGTGGAGACGCCAGAATGACGCCCAGGAAATCTGAAGAAATCGCTTGCAGCCGGAACCACAGCACGAAGGCCGCCGCCGCCAGCAGTCCGATGCCCAGCGTCAATAGAGCTACTCGTACCGCTCGTTCCATGCGCAGCCGCGTTGCTACTCGCGTCAGTAAAATTTCTAGTTCCGTCTCAGTCATTGATGCTGTCCTTCCGCCTGCAGCACGAAGCGGTAAGTTAATTGCACCCAACTGGTCACGAATACACCATCCCGAGTTGCAGGAGTAAACTGCCATTTTACAGCAGCCCGCAGCGCGGCTTGATCGAAACTTTTCTCTCCGGAGGTCTCTTCAACCCGCGATTTACCGACTTGGCCAGACACCAAAACCTCGACCATTACACGGACGACACCCTGCTTACCAGCGACCCGAACGGAGTACGGGTACTCGCACTCAACGCGCTTCTTAACATGCACGCTTGTACTATGGCCATGGCCACTGCCACATCCAGCGCCTGCTGTAGTTACGAGGCCAATCTTCGATGCGCCTGATCCGTCACTCAATGCTCCACCCGGATTTCTGCCCAGCGAAGTGCTCATCCCAGTGCCAGTGCCATTCCCTTTTGCTTCGCCGCCTAAATTCACACTACGGCTTCTGCCTTTCAGAGCACTGGACCAATTCGCAACAGGCGCTTGAACGAAATCCTCTGCAGACGTCGGACTACTTGCACAGGCAAACAGTATCGTTGGAATCACCTCAGGCATCAATACATCTTCGGGTTGCTTCGGCGGCAACGGTTCTAGCAAGATCAACGGTTCACAGAACGCTTCGCTCCAAACTGGTTTCGACAACGACGTATTCAGCACTGCAATTTCGGGTGGCGCAACAACTTCA
Source organism: Planctomycetota bacterium (assembly GCA_043801885.1). Classification (GTDB taxonomy): domain Bacteria; phylum Planctomycetota; class SZUA-567; order H5-PLA8; family H5-PLA8; genus JAZDLP01. The sequence continues at coordinate 2,634 of JAZDLP010000376.1, forward strand.
TTCGTAATCAATTCGAAACTGCCGACAAGAATCACAGGCTCGCTCAAAATTTTGACCGAGCGTGGATGAGTCGCCGGCACTGCAACCAGAATGCAAACCCACACTACCACTGCACCATGGAGCAAAACGGAAGCGACGAAACTACGCGTCTTGAGCGTGCCGAAAGTCAGATTCCGATTAAGTGAAACTCTCACCATTTGTAGTCAATGCTCAAAAAACCGTTAATTCCAGGACTATTAGTGCCTGAACCATGAACACGATAATTTTGATTAGTTATATTTTCAACCCCACCGGAGATAAATAGTTTCTGTTTCGTAATCGATCAAAACGCGAATATCTCCATGCCGATGATTACACTTAATCGCAGTAAAGTGATTCAAAACACGGCAAAACGAGTTAAAATATGGCAAATTTGACAATTGCCGTAGTGCAGGCAC
>JAZDLP010000377.1:0-6132 GCA_043801885.1 Planctomycetota bacterium
GTGCCTGCACTACGGCAATTGTCAAATTTGCCATATTTTAACTCGTTTTGCCGTGTTTTGAATCACTTTACTGCGATTAAGTGTAATCATCGGCATGGAGATATTCGCGTTTTGATCGATTACGAAACAGAAACTAAATATGATTTAGAGATATTGTCAACGTCAAAAACCGAAGCTTTTGAAATTCTTCCGCGTAAGCCATTGAATGATGCGCTTAAAGCTGGAACAGATACTTCCGGTGATGCCACTTACAGGTATATTGTAACGCATAGTACAAGCTTAATTCTTCGGACATGCCCCATCCGGTTGGAAGTAAGAAGCCGAACTCACTTGGTCTCTGCGATATGCTGGGTAATGTCGCAGAGGCCTGCCATGATTTTTACGATACAGACTATTACTCAATTTCTCCCGAATTAGATCCGAGGTGTCCGAAAGATTTATCATTTTGTACGGGTGCCTATAATCAACGCGGTGGATATTATTCGTGCGCAAGAAACAGTTGCCGCGAAAGAAGCAGATCGTTCACGTCCTATGGAGCGCGTGGAGACGGTTTTAGGATTGTAGTGAATGTGTTTCGGTAGCGAATTTTTGCAACTCATTGACAGATAAAATACGGCGGTGTATTTGAATAACAAAAAGACACCATATACAGTGGTCGTGACTTTCGGCTCACCAAAAAGATAGTGCGCATCCAAATAGTTCAAACGCCGCTGAAGGCGCTAAAGCCGCCGTCTACCGGGATCACGGCGCCGTTGACGAATGATGAACCGCGACCAAGCAACCAGACAACGGTGCTGAGCAGATCCTCCGGCCCGCCGAACTTGCCTTGGGGTGTGTGCGCGATGATGGTCTTGCCGCGCGGTGTTGGTTCGCCAGTCTTCTCATCCAATAACAGGAATCGGTTCTGAGCGGTGACGAAGAAGCCGGGCGCGATGGCGTTCACACGAATATCGGCGCAGTAGTTCTGGTTGATATGCACGGCTAGCCATTGCGTGAAGTTGGAGACGGCGGCTTTAGCGGCCGAGTATGCTCCGACTTTGGTCAACGGGCGGATGGCGCTCATGGAGGAGACGTTGAGAATAATACCTCGCTTGCGTTCGGCCATGCCCTTGGCAAACACCTGCGTAGGCAACAACGTCCCGATGAAGTTGAGCGCGAACACCCACTCAAAGCCTTCTTTGGGCAGATCGAAGAAAGTCTGCTTGTCGGACGTGGTCGCTTTGGGCGAATTGCCGCCGGCGCCGTTGATCAGGATATCCACAGGTCCTAAATCTTTTTCAATGGCGGCGCGTACCGCCTCCAGACTCTCTCTATTCAAAACGTCGGTCTTGTAAGCGGCTGCGATGCCACCGGCAGCATTGATCTCCGCAGCCACGGCTTTGGCGGTGTCTTCGGACAAATCGAGCACTGCGACTTTGACACCCAGTCCGCCGAGCGTCTTGGCCATGGCGCCGCATAGAATGCCGCCACCACCCGTAACTGCCGCTACTTTACCGTCTACCGAAAAAAGTTGATTAAGGCAATCCGCAGAACGCATCGTTATCTCCTTTATAATAGGTCCGTCCGGAAATGAGTGTAATTCTTGAACGTCGTGCGTGACGGACACTGATACAGTACAAGTATTATCGTCCAGACAGCTTGCGCCGCAACCAAAAAAAAGGTAACCGTGTAGTCTCATCAAGCCGTTCAAGAAAATCCACAGATAAACACAGATAAGAAATCTAAAGGTGACCATTCACCACAGTCGCGATAACGCTGCGCGCCACCCGGAAACAATGAAAACATACTGCGTGCGGCTAATATTTCGGCTTTTTCTACTGGGTGAAAAAGCCGAGATTTCTCCCGCGCACAGTATAGATAAAAAATTAAATCATCTGTGTCTCTCTGTGTTCTCTGTGGCCAAATAGCCTGAACGGTTACCTTACCTTTAGACAAATTGGACTCAATAACTACTTTGCAAATCTGTTCGTCTTTGTGTCTTTGTGCCTTCGTGGTGAACGGTTACGTTTATTCGCAGTTCATTACTTCGTCGAGAAAAATTTGCGCCGAGGCGTCCCAACTGAATCTGGTCGCTTGCTTTCGACCGGCGCTCGCCAGTTTTTGACGTAAATCCGAATCTGATTCCAACCGCATGAGTGACACGCTGAATTCCGAGTCGTTGTCAGGGTCAACATAGAGCGCCGCGTCGCCACAGATCTCAGGCAGCGCCGTGCCGCGCGTGGTCAACACAGGACAACCGGCGGCCATGGCTTCCAGCGGCGGCAATCCGAAGCCTTCATACTTCGACGGATAAACCAACCCCTTGGCGCGCGACAGAAGATCGCCGAGCAATTCGTCCGAGACATAGCCTTTCTCTTCAACCACTCCGGCGCGCGTTCCCTGCTCGACCAGCCGCTTGAATGAGTCTGAAAAATAATGCCGGCTGCCGGTCAGTATCAGGCGGCTGCGCAATTTTCGATCATGTCGCAGAGTCAGAAAAACGCGGAGCAGCGCCTCCAAGCCTTTACGCAAATCATATCCGCCGACATATAAAAAATAATCTCCGTCGTCGGAGGTCGCGGAAGTTCGTGCGCATGAGAGCGTCGGCGCGTGTCGGATGACGATGGGCGAGGTTTTGATGTCGAAATTTTTCAGAATTTCAGTCTTCGAAAACTCCGACACCGTGAATACGACGCGGCTGCGCGAGATATCGCGCTGTATTCGCCGGTGGTAATGGCGCTTGGCCTGCTCGTGCTTAAAATAATTCGGAATGATCAGCGGCAGAACATCATGAATAGTCGTGATCACTTTGGCGCCGGAGAAAAGCGCGGGCACATTGCCGTTCCATGGAAAATGGATGATTCCAGCTCGCTGACTCAGCGCCATGACCGGCAATACGGTCTTGCGCCAGATGACGGACGGCAACGCCGATCCGTAGCGCATCGCGTGGAACGACGACGGCAATGCGCCGGTCAGTGGTCGCTGATGCAGCGCCGTGAACTCCAGTTTCGGCATTCGCGCCAGACAGGCTTGGTAGAGCGCCAGCGTGGATTTGGCAATGCCGGTGAACGGCTGCTGAAAGACGGTGGCGTCGAAGAGAATTTTCATTTTGCCACCGCTAGAAAATTATACCCGCCGCCTGTCTGTTTGACCGAGTATCCGTGCTGCTCTAGATACGACAGGATGTCAAATACGCGGTAGCCGTAAGGCGCGGTGTTCTCTTCGCAAGCTTCAAAAAGGATAACAGGCCGCAACTCGGATAACACGCGTTCAGCTCCGCGCAACACGTCTAGTTCGCCGCCCTCGATATCCATTTTGATGAAGTCTAATTTCTTGATACTACGCATCGACACGAACTCATCCAGTGCCGTCACGCGCACCTTGATCACTTTTTGCAGCGGCGCGCGACGGGTGTCCTTCAATCCGCCCGCGCCGTCGTGGCCCTGCGCCGGACAGAAAAAATCCGCTTCGCCGGCCTGAGCGCCCAGTGCCACAGCCTCCAGCCGGATCCGGCCGTCGTCCAATCCTGGGTTGAGCAGGATGTTTTCCGCGAGCCGCCCTTGCATCACTGGATTTGGTTCGAACGCATACACGTGGCCATGTGGCCCAGTCAAATGCGCCAAAAGTAGAGTGAAGTAGCCGAGGTTCGCGCCGATGTCGCAGGTCACCATCCCTGGTTTTATTTTGCCGGCGATACATGCGGCTTCCTCTTTTTCATACTCGCCAAAATAAATATGCCGTGCGGAGATGTCGGTGAATTCGAGTGCCAGCCGGATCCCATTGACGTCGGCGCGAATCCGTCCATCGCCCAGTCGCTTGAGCAACGACCATTTACAGCGATACCACCAACCCATTAGTTCTCTCACTTTCTTCGTGCGTGAATACACAGTGTAGCCGAAAAAAAGAAACGCGCCGTCAGTTTGTCGAAGGCATTGAACGCGCGCCGAATGACTGGTAGCGACCACACGCAGTTAAATCGGCGCAACAGTTTGCACAGAATGAACCAATCACGCATCGCGCCGTCAAGAAAAACAATCTTCTCGATTGTGAATCCACAGTCTCGGACGACTTGCTCGATGGACTGGCGATTGTAACGCCGCAGGTGCCCCACTTCTTCATCGTGAGCTACTCGGCCGGTGAAGAACTTACTCAGTCGCGCCAGCGATGAGTACGTTGAAGGCGTCAGCAGCAGCAATCGGCCGCCTGGTTTCAGCGCCGTATGAATTTTTCGCATGAAAACGTCGTCCTGCGGCACGTGCTCAAGAACGTGACTGCATAGTACGCAATCAAACTCTTCCGTCCCGTTCCAATCTTTTACGAAATCGAGAACTTCAAAGCGGGCGTTGCCGATTTGGTGATGAGCGCCGCTGCGCTGGGCCGTTTCCACCGCATTGCGCGCCAAGTCAATTCCTAGCACATCGCAGCCGTGTCGCGCCAAATATAAACTCAGCGCGCCATCGTTGCAGCCCAGATCCAGCGCCTTCGATCCCGGAATCAAATATGCGCGAATCTGCGTCACCACCTGTCCATACATAAAATCGTCATCCGCGGGAATACCCGTGATTCCATCGGCGCGCGCGTATTTTTTTTCATAAAAGTCGCGCAGTTCGTCGTTGCTTTGCGGAGCTGACTTGGCTTCCATATAACAATCTTTGTAACCGCGTAATGAAGAATTAACCACTGATAGACACTGATAAAAACAAGTGATAGTCTTGCGTTTAATCAGATTGAGAGTAAATTTTAGACAACCGTTCACCGCAGAGGCGCAGAGTACGCAGAGAATCTAATAGGCAATGTCGCAACTGACCGTTGTTTCTATGGTCCGGTTACTTTTCTGTTCTCTGCGATCTCTGCGCCTCTGCGGTGAACGGTTATAATTTTAGAAACTGCGCGTGGCGTCGAGGCATCCGCTTATGGCTGTGGAAAAATCGAACAGCAGTCAAAATGGCGACTCAAATGCCATAAGCGATTTGACGCCATCGTCCATGAAAAATCCCAATCCGATGGGTGACGATAAGACGCTAATCGGCCCAATGCGCACGCCGCCTTCGGTCTCCTCAAAAAACGTTTATATCGCGTCGCCTACTATCATGGGCGATCAATCTTCAATGACACATATCTCGGACGTTGCTGTCCAAGACCTGTCTTCTGAACGGTTGCTCAAGGATGCGCCTCGCATCGAGATCAACGGCAAGCCCTGCCCATCGCTGAATAAAATTCCGTTGCTGGCCAAGATCGGTCAAGGCGGCATGGGCGCTGTATATTACGGCATTCATCCGCGGTTGCGCAGCGAAGTAGCCGTAAAGGTATTGCCGTTTCACCTCGCCGAGCAGGATCCGGGCATGGTGCGCCGTTTTTTCCGTGAAGCGCAGATTGCCGCGCAGGTGCACTCGCCACACCTGGTTAACGTGCTGGACGTTAACGAGGAATCCGGACTGTTTTTCCTGGTGATGGAATACGTCGCCGGACGCACGTCCGGGCAGATACTCAAGAACTTGCTGGAAAAAGGCGATTCTGGCTATACGGAAGCGGACACGCTGGATGTCTGTATTGCCGCCTGCGAGGGTCTAAACGCCGCGCACTCTCAGAATATCGTACACCGTGACCTGAAACCTGAAAATATCATGGTGCCTTATCTGTCACGATCCGAGAAGAGTTTCGATCTGAAAAACTCGAAACTGATGGACCTGGGTTTGGCTCGTAGCGAAGAAAGCTCCAGCCAGTCGTTGACAGGCGCGCAGGCCGCCATGGGCACACCCGGCTACATGGCGCCCGAACAGGCGCTGGATGCCAAGACTGCGGATAAGCGATCAGACGTCTTCGGCATGGGCGCGACACTTTATTGTCTGCTGACCGGATGCGCGCCGTTTCGGGGCGATGCCGTCATGAAGACTTTGATGGACACCATATATGAACCGCATGTGTCGATCAGAGTTGTTCGACCAGATATCTCGACGACGTTCGCCGAACTTATTGATCGCTGTCTGGACAAAAAACAGGAGAATCGCTACCAGGACGCCAATCAACTTCTGCGCGCGCTGAAAAATTGCCGACGACAGTTGAGTTCTAGCTCTGAATCGAGGGGTGATCTCGACGGCGTTGCCGGAACCGGCTTGTCGGCCATGCCGCAGAGTCAACATGGCCTGCCCCAGA
>JAZDLP010000001.1:0-9342 GCA_043801885.1 Planctomycetota bacterium
GTCAGCAAGAATTTCTCCGGATGGGCCATCCGCAAGAACTCGTCCTTCGCACAGGACAATGGTCCGTTCGCAGAGATCCATGACCATATCCAAGTCGTGCGTGGCGATGATCTTGGTGTGAGTGAAAGTTCGTAATAAGCCAATCAGCCGACGACGAGCCTGATGATCAAGACTAGAACTCGGCTCATCCAACACAAGGATCGCGGGTGACATGGCCAAGACGGTTGCGATGGCGACGGCGCGCTTCTCGCCACCCGAGAGTTTATAAGGAGGGCGCTGCCGGAGATGAGTGGCCTTGACCTCATCCAGTGCCTTCGATACTCGCGATGCTATCTCTTCCGCCGGTAAACCCATGTTGGCTGGACCGAAGGCCACATCTTCCTCAACCGTGGGCATGAAGAGCTGGTCGTCCGGGTCTTGAAAAATTGTTCCGACGATTCGACGAATCTGCGGCGTCGTATCTTTGGTCAACAGATAGTCGCCGACCAGAAGCGCGCCTGCAGACGGCAAGAGGCAGCCGTTCAAATGCAACAAAAGAGTGCTTTTCCCCGCACCGTTCGCGCCTACGATTCCAATCGATTCGCCGTGCGTGATACGGAAGGAGACGCCATTTAATGCTTTGGTGCCGTCCGGATACACGTACTTCGCATCTTTAGCTTCGATGATGTGGTGACTCAAGAGGTCAGACTCATTAGCAGATCGCCAATGCGCTGCGGCAAATCACCGAACCGCGCTAACGCAAAAAACGCCAACCAACCGATAATAAATATGGCATCAACAGCGGTGAACTGCAACGTTTGCCGGGCAGGCATGTCGCCCGTAAAGCCACGGCAGAGCATTGCGCAGTGGATTCGTTGCCCGCGATTATATGCACGTAGTAATAGATGTCCAACTAATGATCCCCATATCCGGATCGGCAGGCCTCGCCCAGCAACCGCTCGAAGTGAATATGCTCGCGTCATCCGCCCGGCTTCTTGGGACAACAGAAACAAATAGCGGTACAGCAATAAAAATTGCGTCACCATCAACCGCGGCACGCCTAGTCGCTCCAGAGCCATGCAGATCGTATTAAACCCGGTCGTGGCAATTAGAATCATCGCCGCACTGACCGTAAGGACGAAACGAAAGATGATTGAGGCAAAGGATACCCAGCCTCCAGAAATATCTATCGTTCCAAAACGAATCATGTTCTGATGGTCAAGAAGTGGGTTGAATATCCCCACAAAGATGGCGAACGGGCAGGCTAACAGGATATAACGAACAAGAACTCCAACCGGCACTTTACCTACGGCCAAAAGGACGACCGGGAAAATGAACAAAGGCGTTAGAGCAGCTACCTCGTATTTCCCGTAAGAGACAGCGGTCACAAGAAATACCAAGATCACCAGCACCTTGGCGCGAGGGTCAAGCCGATGTATGGGCGAATCCTGTCTCGCGAGGCAATCCAAGACGCCAATGTCATTCAGCGCCGCCTCGATTCGCAACATGACGATTCTTTCTGGTACCGTTATTCGAGCCGCGACCGTTATTCAAACCGCGCGCGGCTCGAATAATTAGCTGGCATTGTTAGCACTGAGACGATTGCGTTTTGCGCAACACCAGCCCGATTAACCCTGCCAAGAGCAAGACAAACATTCCGCCGAGCAATCCAGAGAGCGAAGTTCCGGCGCTAACCGCAGGCCACTGCTCCGCCGCCGTCTCTTCCGGTTCAGCAGTTTGCGCCTTCACAGTAGCAACCGCATGCTCATTGGGTTCCTCCGGATTCTTAAAATCGTAGTCAGGCAGGAAGGCGGTCTTCTCCTGAAACGTAGCGCAAAACGCATGGACGCCATCTTTGGGCGCATCCAACTCCTCTTTGCCAGAGGTCTTGAACATAGACCATTCCAAACCATCCGGATGACTGGACGCAAACCAAGACAACGCGCCGCCTGTAATGATCGTGGCGATCACGAGGCCGGTGAGAACCGGGCGCAGACTACCATTCTGAGCTGAATTGGTCGGAGCGGCCATTTCCAGAATCTCCGGGCGCGCATTCCAGACGAAGGCCACGAGGGCAGTCGTAACCAATCCTTCGACAATTCCAATGCCGAGATGAATCGGCTGCATTAAAAGTACAAACGTGCCGAATGGGAGTTCCGAGATTCCCGAAGCAAGTGTCTCCAAAACAACACTGAATGCGCCGATTTGCAGGCCGATGATGCCAGCCAGAGTAGTGCCAACAGCCAGACGGGACTGAGTTGGTTGATTCCCCACGATTCCGCGAAAGATGAGCGGATAGGCAAGGAAGCACGGCCAGAAGCCCATATTGAAGACATTGCAGCCTAACGCTAATAGACCGCCATCAGCAAAGAACAATGACTGAATGGTTAAGACGGAAAACAGAGTGAGAAATGCCGCATACGGCCCAAGTAGAATAGCCAGAATCATCCCGCCGCCCAAGTGACCACTCGATCCCGTGGCGGGGATAGTGAAATTGATCATCTGCGCCGCGAAGACAAACGCGCCCAGCACGCCCATGAGCGGCGCTTTTTTCTCATTCGCCTCTTCCTTGAGCTTCTTAACCGAATAGATCGCCAAACCCGCCGAAGCCACCCACATCACCCCACCCACTGCGGGAGAAATTAGAGCGTCTGCCATGTGCATGGATCGTCTCCTTCTATTCTGTACTGTCTCTGCGATCTCTGCGCCTCTGCGGTGAACGGTTACGAATGCTTGCCTTTTTTTTAAAAAGCGAGTTTCACGCCAAGCAGGAAGCTCGTTGATTGGTCCGCAGCTCTACCCCAGACAGCTTGTTGAACACCCACGTTTACTCGAAGACGGTCATTGACTGGCATTACCAAACCACCCGTCACCGAGAAGCTCTCGCTGTCGCTTTTGACAAAATCTTTAACATAATTCAGTTCCACTTCTGGTTGAAGCCAACGCAATACTTGATACCCTGCCGCCAGATTCGCGGTGAAAGTGCCGCGAGCATCGCTTCGCTTCCCTCCGAAAGGCAGCGAGTATCCGACTTCCGCGTTCGCTGTCCAAAGCCCCCAGTCTTTACTAACTACCAAGGCATTTTCCCAGCTCCAGAACTCCTGACTGGTTCCCAGACAACCACTGCTGGATTTGCTTCCCGTGGGGATCGTGAAACCTCCGATATAAGCGACCTCCAAATTGTGTTTCTCAATATTAAGGAAACGGTAGCGGCCACCGATGCCAATATCACCGATGGCGTTCCCATGAGTGGGGGAATTTTCCTTGTCGTGGAGCCAAAGATAATTAAAATTAATGTTGAAGTCGAGGTTTTTAAGCGCGCCCACGGTCAGCGCCACGCTAGGCGCATGTTCTTCGCACAAACCGCGCGACTGCAATTTGCGGTCAGCGTCCCAACAACGCTTGGCGCGAGAATATGAATATCCGAACTCCAATTCCACATGACCCGGCTCCACCGGCGTGGCGTCGGCAGTGTTCAACTTTCCATGCTCCGGCGACTCTTTTTCTTCCGCAACATTGATTGCCGGCGGCGTTGCCTCTCCAGCCAAGCACACCGAACTAACCACTAAAACGCCCATTAACACTACCTGCTGCAAATTACGCATGTCATTCCCTCCTTAAAAATTACAACACTAATTAATCCAACGCCTTTATCATACGAAATGTAAAGTGGTAATACCGACACGTCAAGTCCAAATCTAACATTTTTAGCAACCGTTCAGTCTATTTTAGCCACAGAGGGCACAGAGGATTTTGATTTTTGGGCATGGTTCAAAAGCAATAGTTTTTGGGTAACATATATATCTTTCAAAGATGGCTAAAGCCACTTTTTCCGACACTGTAATAGCAAAGTCGGGAATTCCCCCCCCCTTAAAAAGGGGGGGGGCAAGGGGCTTGTCATTACCCACAAGTATTCCTAGGGCTGGCGCCTTAGGCTAATGTCTTTCGCCACTCCGTGGCGATAATGTCGGAAAAGAAATCGCTGGAATCGGCTCATGTCGGCAAGTGTGAAATCCCGTGCGCTCCGTAGGGGCACGGCATGCCGTGCCCCTACGTTATTGCACACACTTGCCAACATGAGCCCTGAAATCAATAAGCCCCGAAGGGGCGATAGAGAATGTCGCAATCGTACTCTGTGGAAAAAATAGCCTGAACGGTTACGATTATTTTGCTTCGCGATGCGGTCGGAGGCGGTAAAAATGGTAGAGACACAAGATGGACGCCAACGTCGGTATCGGATAAAAACAGAAAGCATGAGTGATCAACGTCAAGGCGTGAAGGAGTTCCCTTCGTGGTTGAAGAAACTTTGGCCTGCGCAGTACGACTCACGCGCGCGCCAGATTCTGGAAAGTCTGAAAACAAATACCGTCTGCCGTTCGGCCGAATGTCCCAATCTGGGCGAATGCTGGTCTCACGGGACAGCGGCATTTTTAATTTTAGGTCGGCGCTGCACACGGTCGTGCCGCTTTTGCGCAGTGCGTAGTGGCCAGGGCGAGACGTTGGAATCGCTGGCTGACGAACCGACGCGCGTGGCTCACGCCGCCAAACAGTTGGGCTTGAAATTTGTCGTAATCACCAGCGTAACTCGCGACGATTTGCCGGATGAAGGCGCGGCGCACTTTGCGCGCGTTATTCAATCGCTACGTGAGACCTGCGGTTCACAACTGCTAATCGAAGCGCTTGTTCCTGATTTTCATGCTCGCGAAGATTGTTTGCGTGCCGTGCTGACCGCGCGCCCCGACGTGTTCAACCACAATATCGAGACGATTGCGCGTCTTTATCCGACGGTTCGGCCGCAAGCAGATTATACGCGTTCGTTGCGCGTACTGGAGATCGCCAAACATCTGGACTCGACGCTGCGGATCAAGAGCGGATTGATGGTTGGCTTGGGCGAGACTCAGGACGAAGCGCGCGCCTGCATCGGCGATCTGCGTCGCGCCGGTTGCGAGATATTGACCATCGGACAATACCTGCAACCTTCCAAGACTCATCTGCATGTTCGGGAATTCATTCATCCCGATGTTTTTAAAAACTATGAATCTTATGCCATGAGTTTAGGATTTTGCGCCGCGGCCTGCGGCGCCTTTGTGCGCTCCAGTTATCAGGCCGAACAGATGCTGCGCGGAAGAATACAACTTTGAAATTACTATACTTGGAACAGAAACGATATGGATAATCTCACACATAGTCTCTGCGGCTGGGCGCTGGCGCGGGCTGGTATGGCGCAACTAGGTGCATGGGCTACTCCGACACTGATCATCGCCGCCAATCTGCCCGATGTTGAAAATATCGTCTCACCTGAAGGTTTCTTTGTCGGTCCTTGGTCGAATTGCACGACGTATCTTGCCGAACATCGCGGCCTCACGCACAGTTTCGTCGGACTAGGCGTTATGGTCGTCGTCGTGGGATTGTTAGTGTGGCTGTTAGGACGAATCTTCAAACTGCATGACCGTCCGCGATGGTGGGCCGCGATGGTGGTGGTTGCGGCAGGCATACTGTCTCATTTGTTATTGGACTGGTTCAACACTTACGGCATTCGACCATTCCTGCCATGGGACGCTTCGTGGTATTACGGCGACTTGGCATTCATCGTTGACCCGTGGATGTGGATGATCCTCGGTGGCGGTATTTTCCTCGGCACCAAGCGCATCCGCAGCGCATACAGGTTATGGTTGTTCTTGGGCGTCATGACAACATCCATCCTGTTCCTTGCTGCTCGGCCGACAATGATACCAGAATCGCGCAACTACTACGGCTATTTCATCTCTTGGGCGGACAATAAAGTCGGATTCATCTCTTGGACAGTAGTTTTGATCTGGATGATTTTAGCGCTGATCATCATTATTTTGCGTGTGTTGATCTTCAGCACACAACCGACACAGACGCCGGCGCGATTGAGTTTATTAGTCTGGACGATCTACGTTGCGACGTTGTTTCTGGGCAGCCGCACGGCGACGATGCGCACGATGAATCTGTTGGCCGCAAACAATACGAACCGGCGGCTGGAGGTCAAAACCAGCGCCAATCCTATACCCGCCGTGCCGTGGCGTTTTCAAGTACTGGCTCAGACAGAGACCGCCATTGAACGAATCAGCGTGAATTTGCTGTGTGGCACGACCCAACGACTGGTTCCAGTCGAAGCCAATTTGCGTGATCCCATTTTAGCGACGATTCAAGGTACGCCTGAGTATCGCGCTTGGATCACTTTCGCTCGACATCGCGTGTTCACGCATGAAGGCGGTCTGCTAAAACTCGGCGATATGCGGTTTCGCATTATTCAGCGCCGCGACTGGAGTGAGATGAGTGTGCCGATAGTTCCGAAAACATAATTGTGGATTGAAGGACAAAAGATCGTTTTGGGTTATCCGATTTGCATCCGAAAGATATTTCGCTATGCTGTGTTTTCTGTGCTTTTGTGGTAAAAACATCGATGGTTACGAGTTATTTAGATATTCATTCGAGGTAAAATCGTTATGCCGACGTACGATTACGCATGCAACGCCTGTGGTCATAGTTTTGATCGCTTTGAAAGTATTGTTGCCACGCCGAACAAAAGCTGTCCAAAGTGCAGCCGGAAAACGGCCAAGCGACGCATCTCGGCCGGCGGCGGACTTATATTTAAGGGGAGCGGATTTTACATTACCGATTATAAGAAAAAATCTGCGCCTCAATCCGACGCTTGTCCGACAGCCACTGATTCCAAGACTTGTAACGCATGTCCACACTCCGACAAGAGTGAAAAGTCAAAGCAATCCAAGAGCGCCGTCAAAGTGTAGATTTTTTGATTATTTTTTGTGTAATCGTATATTCCGTTATCTTATTCATTTTCGTCTCTGTGTTCTCTGTGGCTCTGTGGTGAACGGTTCCGCAAGTTCTTCAATTCTTTCTCAAGCGCTCGAACGCGATTCAGCAGTTCGGGCAGACGGCGTGTGGCGGCGATTTGCTTAAAAGCGGCATGGCGTTCGTCGGCAAAAGTACCCCAAACTTCCTTGCCTGGCGAGACATCCTGAATAACGCCGGCTTTTCCGCCGGCTTTGGAACCTTTACCCATGAAGATGTGATTTGCGATGCCTGCGTTGCCGCCCAACATGGCATAGTCATCCATACCGGCCGAACCCGCCACGCCCGATTGACCGCAAAGAATGCAACAATTGCCGATCTTGACGTTATGAGCGATCTGAACTAGGTTGTCTATTTTCGTCCCTTGTCCAATACGCGTTGCGCCCATTGTGCCGCGATCAATGCAGGAGTTGGCGCCGATCTCGACATCATCGCCAATCTCCACCCAGCCGACCTGCGGGACTTTAACGTAGCGCAAGTTGCGGAACTTGTAACCAAAGCCGTCGGCGCCGAGAACCACGCCGGCATGGATGATTACTCGGTTGCCGATACGGACGCCGTCGTACATCGTTACGTGCGGGTGTAGAACGCAGTTTTCTCCAATAACGCAGTTGCGTCCGATCACACAGTGCGAACTTATAACGCTGCGCGCGCCGATCTGCGCGCCCTGACGGAGAACAGTATATGGACCGATATGGACGCCCACGCCAATTTCCACACCGGGCTCAATCACAGCGCGCGAATCCACGCCAGAGGTTTCTAAAGTTTCCGGATGCAGCAATGTCAGAGTCTGCACCCAGGCCATCTCTGGGTCAGGAGCGCAAATCAGCGCGGCGGTAACGGGTAGATTGGGCAGCGACGAATCTTTTGCCAGCACAACGCCAGCGCGAGTTCGCTCCAGTTCGTCAGCGAATTTTTTATCAAAAAAGGGAGCGATTTGATCAGGACCAGCCTCTTTGAGACTGGCAACGCCACGGATACGCTGATCGGCCGAACCTCGCGCCAACGTGGCGCCTATTTTGCCGACCAGTTCACGCAGAGTTATCGTCATTCTTACTTCACCGCAGCGGCTTTGTAATCGTCGTTCAATCGCGCCAGCACTTTATCGGTAACATCCACACCTTGGGAAAAATAGAGCACCGGGTTTTCGCGAAACTTACGCACCAATTCCGCGGCGGTATGCGCTTCGTTATCGGCAGCGGCGCCGGCCTTGGCGGGATCAAAGACTTCTTCAAACTCCGGGGCGCGCAGCACCAAATCAAACTTTTCCGCGACGCCAACACCACGAATAGCCGTCTTGATATCGTTCAACACTGCCTTCATCTCGTTCTTGCGCCGTTCTTCCACACGTTTGATCAAATCACGGCTTTTCGATTCGAGCTGCATTTTAGCCAATTCAAAAGTCTGAATTTCTTTAAAAAATTCGAGATTGGTCTTAGGGTCGCGACCATCAACACGCAACGCATCTTCACGCCGCTTCAAGTCGCGATCCTCTTCGTCCAGTTTCTTCTTTTCAGGCTCGAAGAGCTTCTTCATCTTATCTTCGATATCCTTCACCTTAACGTACGCATCGAACACTCGCGAGACGTTCACTACAGCAATCCGTTTAGCGTCCTCAGCCGACGCAACCCCGCTGAACGTCACTGCCGCCACCAATATCCACAACATTTTTCTCATCGCCTTGCTCCTTTTCCCGTAACCATTCACTACAGAGACACAAAGAAACTTATTAACCGGCTATTTGCCAAGCTTGCCGCGCTTGGCGTATTCATCATTCAGTTTTTTCAGTATTTCCTCGGTAATATCCACAGTCTTGGCGCCAAAGAGCACCGGATTGCGATTAAACCGCTCCAGCAGTTGCGCGACTGTTTTTGGCGCGATTTTTTGCAACATAGTACGCCGGTCATCGGCTGCCGGATCGGTCTTGCGCGGATCGGTTTCCGATATCTCCGGATCCTCCGTATCAGGAGAACGCAGCGCCAAATCAAATCCGCCTTTCTCTGCTACGGCGCGAATAGTGACGCGGATATCACTCAATACTTCACGCATTTCTTTAGTGTAACTCTTTTGCATCCTCATGTTCAAATTGTTTAGATCTTTTTCAAAAAAATACTGATCCCGACGCAACTTTTGCACAGTATCCAGCACCTGCTCGCTCTGCTCGGCTGTGTTGAAGAACTGTTCCAATTCCTTATTGCGTTTTTTCAGTTTTTCGGCCTGCTGATTCAGCTTGTCCTGTTCGGGCGCATAGATAGCATTCAGGCGCCGCTCAATATCCGCGACCTTGTCGTACTTTTCGAAGACCAGCGAAACGTTCACCATCGCCAGACGCTGCTCCTTTTCGCCGGCGCCAACAACCGACGCCAAACCCAGCAGCAAACCGATCAGCAATAATGTCCGTCCCGTTATGTGCTTCATATTAGATTTCATTGCATCTACCCTCTGTCTTCAATGAAGTCGAAAAAGGGCGCGGTGACGTGTCAGTAGACAAGGCTCCGTTTCCCCTTCCCGCTTCCCGAACCG
>JAZDLP010000002.1:0-11381 GCA_043801885.1 Planctomycetota bacterium
CCAAAGCCGCCGCCACGACGATAAACGGCGCTGTTCGCAGCAAACTCGAAACAAGCGATGAGCGAGGCTTCTGTTCGCGAGCGACTGTCAGTTCGTACAGCACGATCAGAGGCGCGATTACTAATCCGTGCGCCTTGGCCAGTCCGCTGAGAACCATCAGCGCCAGCGCTAGGCAGATTCGCTTCGAGGCGCTCTGAGAACGATCAAAGTACACTGCCAGCGACCAGAACCCAAACAATCCACAGAGCAGCGTCTTCTGCTCGACGATCCAGGCCACCGATTCGCACTGCGCCGGATGCGCGGCCCACACCAGCGCTACGCCGTAAGCCAGCCAGTCGCGGCCAGTGAGATTCTTCAACATCTTCCAGCAACCCACAGCCGCGCCAAAGTGCAACAACAAACTGACAACGCGAAAACCGAGCGCGTAATCGCCAAAAAATTGCCACTGCAACCAGATGAAGATATTGTGCAGCGGCGCGTAGTGAGTGAAATACTGTGTGTAAAAAGCTGACCACAACGGCCGCGCGCCTGTGACCAGCGGGTTTTTGTGGATCATGGAATAGTCGTCGGCGTAAAAGAACGGACCAGACAGCGCCGCCAGGCCGGGCAGCGTCGCCGCGAACAACAGGAATAACCATTTTCGTGATGGCTTGAGTGCGACGCCAACCAGCGCAAGGAAGCGCCTTGCTGCGTTATTATTCATTTTCTTGATGAGGCGCGCCGCAGCCGGCATCTACCAAGATTTTCTCCCGGCGTGCCAATTCGAAATCGCTATCAGTCATCATCTGCGCCAGTTCCTTGAATTTAATTCTGGGCTGCCAGGCCAATTTCTTTTTAGCTTTGGCCGGATTACCCATCAGTTGGTCCACTTCCGCGGGACGGAGATATCGCGAATCCACTTCCACATAATCGAGCCAGTTCAGTTGCAGATATCCAAAAACTTCTTCCACGAATTCTCGAACTGAATGCATCTCGCCAGTGGCGATGACATAATCATCCGGCTGGTCCTGTTGCAACATCAACCACATCGCCTCGACATAATCGCCGGCGTAGCCCCAATCGCGTTGCGCGTCCAGGTTGCCTAAGAACAGTTTTTTTTGCAAACCAAGCTTAATGCGCGTGGCCGCTCGCGTGATCTTGCGAGTGACGAAAGTCTCGCCGCGTCGAGGAGATTCGTGATTGAACAAAATGCCGTTACAGGCAAACAGGCCGTAGGCTTCGCGGTAGTTCACAGTCTGCCAGAAACCATAAACTTTAGCGCAACCGTAGGGACTGCGCGGGTGGAACGGCGTCGTCTCGCTCTGCGGCACCTCGCGCACTTTGCCGTACATTTCGCTGGAGGATGCCTGGTAAAAACGCGGCGGCTGATCCAGATTTCGCGCCGCTTCCAAACAGCGCAGCACGCCTAACGCGTCGGCATCCACGGTAAACAATGGATTCTGGAACGAGACCGCAACGTGCGACTGCGCGCCGAGATTATAAACTTCATCCGGCTTGATCTGGCGTAGTAACGCAATCAAACTGCCGGAGTCCACCAAGTCGCCATAATGCAAAAATAGCGGCTCGCCCGTCTCGTGTAAATCATGATAGAGATGTTCGATGCGACCGGTGCTGAATGAGCTGGTGCGCCGGATCAGGCCATGCACTTCATAGCCCTTCTTCAGCAGCAATTCAGTCAGATACGATCCGTCTTGTCCGGTGATACCCGTGATCAATGCTCGTTTGGCCATAACGATTCCGTCTCCACTCTTTGTCAGCAAATTGATTAAAAACCTGCCACGCCGCAACGAAATCATCTTTAGCTACAAAAGCACTGGTGTCAACAAAAATCATTTAGAACCTTTCGATCCATACAGTATCTGATCATGCTCGCGCCCAAAGAAAGTACGCGTTGTCTGGTGAAGCGGCAACGCAGCGATCTCCGCAAGTACTCGCGCAGTCTCTTGCGCAGTCTCTTGCGCAGTCTCTTCGACAATAATGATCAACTCAACCCGGGCGCCATCAGGCAACGAGAGCGGAGCCATCGGTCGCAATAGTCCATGTTCGTAGATGGCATTAACGGTGGCATTCATATTAAATCTCCCAATAGTTATCATATTATGCGGCATCAACCAGCGCAAGGAAGCGCGTGACCGCTCGCGTGATCTTGCGAGTAACGAAAGTCTCGGATAACAGCAGGCGAGGCGCCCGCGTTACGGTTTAAAGCTCTGCCAGGCGCGTTTGAGTTCAACCAGCGGCTCATCGAGCCATAGTTCACGCTCCAGCCCAAAGCATTGCAGCGCGGTCTGCGCAGTTACTTCACCCACGCAGGCATGGGGCAAGCCGGCGAAAACTTCTTCAAAATCCTGACGCATGTCGCGCGGCACTTCCACTAAATAACGCGAAGGACTTTCACTGAACAAAATCTCACGCGGTGGCAGTCTGCGCGCGACCGGCACTTTACTCAGTTCAAGAGTGACGCCGAGATTACCGGCGAAGGCCATTTCGGCCGCGGCCACCGCCAGTCCGCCCTCGCTAAGATCGTGACAGGCGCGCGCCGTTGCGCGTGTGATAGCCTTATGCAGCGCACGATGAATTTGCGCTCCCAACTGCAAGTCCACGTGCGGCACATTGCCGATATGAAACGGCGTGTTAGTCAGCAGATTCAGATGGCTGCCACCCATTTCGTCGCGCGTCAGGCCAACTACATATAGCCAGTTGCCGACCTGCTTCAAATCCATCGTGACGCAGGCGCGAATATCATCAATCATGCCGATACCGGAGATCAGAAGCGTGCCGGGGATGGCAATGGCGCGGTTGCCGACAGCATACTCATTATTCAGCGAGTCCTTGCCGCTAATAAACGGCGTGCCGTACGCCAGCGCCGCTTCGGTCGCGCCTTCGCAGGCCAGGACCAAGGACCCGAGTTGATCGGGCTTGGAAGTATTGCCCCAGGCGAAATTATCAAGAATGAAGATGTTGCCAGGATTGGCGCCGACGGACACTAAGTTGCGCACGCACTCGTCCACCGCCAGTCGCGCCATCTCGCGTGGATCGTAAGCGGTGAACTGCGGACACAATCCGCAAGCTACCGCGCAGCCGCGTGTCGAACCCAATATCGGAATGAGCACGGTCGCGTCGCCAGGACCATCGTCCTGCGCGCCTACCAGCGGCTTGATGATCGTATGGCCCTGAACTTCGTGATCGTATTGGCGGACGATCCATTGCTTTGAAGCGAGAGTAGGATGCGCCAGCAATTTTTTGAGCAGCGTGCCGTATAGTAGCGCCGGCTGCGAACGAGCCTGATTCAGAGTCTCCAAATCCAGTCCAGTGACTGCCTGCATATTCAGCATGACGTCTTGCGCGCCAATTTCCGGCGGCGGCGATTGCGATGCTTGCCACGTGGCCTGGCGCGTAACTCGCGGCAGTCCGCCATGCAAAAAATTCATGGCCTGTTCGCCTACTACCGCGCCGCGATATTTCAGACGTAAGATTTTATCGTTACCGAATACGCCGATGACTTTGCCTTCCACATCCTCATCGCGGCACAGCTTTTCCAGAGCGGGCCAGGCTGCGGGCGACACGGAGACCACCATGCGTTCTTGCGCTTCGCTGATCCAGATTTCGGTATAAGTCAGGCCCGCGTATTTCAGTGGAACTTTTTCCAAGTCCACGGTTGCGCCTAGTTCTTCCGCCATTTCACCGATAGCTGAGGAAAGCCCGCCGGCGCCACAATCGGTTATGCAAGTGAACAGCCCCGCATCGCGCGCCTTCAGCAACACATCCAAAACCTTCTTCTCTTCGATAGCGTTGCCGATCTGCACCGCGCCGCTAGAGACCATCTCGGAATCTTCAGAAAGCTCGATACTGCTGAACGTGGCGCCGTGGATTCCGTCGCGGCCAGTACGACCGCCGAGAACAACAATCAGATCGCCAGGATGTGTTTTCTTGAAAATTTTATCGCGCGGCAACAGTCCCAGTGAACCGCAGTAAACCAGTGGATTGCCGACGTAACGCGGGTCAAAATGCACCGCTCCGTTGACTGTCGGGATGCCCATGCGGTTGCCGTAATCGCGCACTCCGGCCACTACGCCCATCATCACGCGCCGTGGATGCAGCGCGCCGGCCGGGAGACTCTCCGGCTGCGCGTCGGGCATGCCGAAGCAGAAAACATCGGTATTGGCGATCGGCTTAGCGCCCAAGCCCGTGCCCATCGTGTCGCGAATGACTCCGCCGATGCCGGTGCCTGCGCCGCCGTACGGTTCGATGGCGCTGGGGTGGTTGTGCGTCTCGACTTTGAAAGTCAACGCCCAATTATCATCGAAGGCGACGATGCCCGCATTGTCTTTGAAGACCGACAGGCATTTGCGATGCCCGATGATCTCAGTGGCGCGGAAGATCGTCTCCTTGAGCAGATTGTCATAACGCTTAAAGCCGTCTGGGCCGGTAAAATCAATGGCGCCGCGCATGGTTTTGTGCCGACAATGTTCCGACCACGTCTGCGCGATGGTCTCGAGTTCGATATCCGAAGGATCGCGGCCCAAGTCTTCGTAGTGTTTCTGTATCGCGCGCATCTCGTCAGCCGTCAGCGAAAGGCAACCTTTCTGGCTAATCTCCACCAGTTCTGCTTCGGTCTTCCCCGTCAGCGGAACGTGCGCCAGCTTGAACGCCACTTCACCTTTTAGCGCATGGAGAGGCGCAGGTTGGTCGAGATAAATCTCTTCAATACATTCGTTAGCGAGCAGTTTTTGCGCGACGCGCATCAGTTCTTCGTCGCTGACAATTTGTTTGGCGGCATAGCGCAAAAAATATTGGCGACCAGTGGCGATATGACTGGCGGCAAGCTTGCGATCAGAGAGCGCTTTGTGAATACTGCTCACCACCGGGTCCATGACGCCCGGCTTGCGGATCACTTCGAGCCTGCGCGCGTTGGCGTCCGCATACAACGGCTCATTGACCGTAACGTGTTCGACCACCAGATCGGAGAACAGTTCGCGCGCCAAACATCGCGCCACGTCCGGCGCAAACGCGGCTTCGAGCCAGTACAGCCGACAAGCGCGCGCGCGTTCCGGAAGAGTGACTCCCAGCGCTTGCATCTCTTGAATCAAACTGGCGGCGATGGGATCGGGCAGATCTTCGCGCGGACCGACTTCTATGCGATAAAGCATTGTTTAATGTTAAAGTCTGTTGCGCCAAATCGCAATCACTTAAGCGACTTTAAGCGTTATGGCGTTATGGTTTCATGGGACGTATGGGACGTATGGGATGTATGAGACGTATAGGACGTATAGGACGTTTTGGACGCATGCATCACGATTATTCTAACGGCGCGGTCGCGCTTGAAGGCAAACAACAACGAGATCAACACAATGAATGGCTTTTTTCGTGCTTTGTGTTATTTTCTTATTCATGCGCCGCATTTATGTGATTGTTAACTCCAGGCGTAAACCTGGAGCTGACGCGATTCTTAACGAACTGCTGCCTTGGCTGCGTTCGGTCGCCACTATCATCAAAGTGGATCGTAACGGTGATCAGTCGCTTGCTCGTATCAAGGCTGACCTGGTGCTGGTCTTCGGCGGCGACGGGAGCATTCTGGCCGCCGCTCGACGTCTGCGCGATAACACTATTCCCGTTTTTGGTGTCAATATGGGCAAGCTCGGTTTCCTAGCCGAAACTTCGCCAGCCGATCTGAAGCAGACGCTGCCTTGTGTGCTGCGAGGCGATTACGTTCTATCACCACGCATGATGTTGCAGGCGCGCGTGATGGACGGAATTGTTGGGCGCCGCAAGAACAAGGCTATCGAGTTCTTCGCGTTGAACGACGCCGTCATATTGCGCCAGCCTAAAGCCGCCATGCTCAACGTGACCGTGCGCGTATCGGGTGAAGAAATCGCCAGTTATAAAGGCGACGGGCTGATCGTTTCGACTGCCACCGGTTCGACCGGCTACAATCTAGCCGCCGGCGGGCCGATCCTGAGCGAACGGCTCAAAGCCATAATCGTTACGCCTATTTGTCCGCACACGCTGGCCAATCGCCCCATTGTGCTGTCAGGCGAAGAGAGCGTCGAGATCAGCGCCGAAACACATAGCCGCGCGCCGATTGATTTGGTGATGGACGGGCAGGAGAGTTGCTCGCTGATCAGCGGCGCGGTAGTGCGCATCGCCAAAGCGCCTTTCGAATGCAAGTTGATTACTATCGGTCGGAAAGGCCGCTACGAAATCATCCGCGATAAATTGCATTGGGCTGGATGGGTGAAGGAAAGATAGATGAATCAGTCTTCAGTTCGTGTCCGTTTCGCGCCCAGTCCCACCGGCTACCTGCACGTCGGCAGTGTGCGCACGGCGTTGTTTAATTGGCTGTATGCGCGCAAAACTGGCGGCAAGTTTATTCTTCGGATTGAAGATACCGATCTCGAACGCAACAAAGAAGAGGCTGTCAAAATTATTCTCGACGGCCTGAAGTGGAGCGGTCTGGACTGGGATGAAGGCCCGGACATCGGCGGACCTTATGCGCCATACTATCAGAGTCTGCGCAAAGAGCGTTACCAACAAGTAGCGGCTGAATTGGTTAAGACCGGCCAGGCGTACTGGGCCAAGAAAGAATCCGACGGCCCGATGCCCGATTGGAAGATTGAAAAATTAAAAAAGCAGGGCAAGTGGGACGAGGATAAAGTGCAGGCTGCCGCGGACCCTCAACCGGCGTTGTATCTGAAACTGGACTTGAAGGGTCGCAACGAAATTAGTTTTCAAGATGCCGTGAAAGGCAACTTGGCCAAACCCGCCGCAACCTGGCTGGAAGAAGACGGCCTGACCACTAAAGATTTCGTCATCATGCGCGCCAACGGTATGCCCGTGTATAATTTTGCGGTTGTTGTGGACGATGTGGACATGCAGATCAGCCACATCATTCGTGGTGACGAACATGTCGAAAACACCTACCGCCAAGTGTTCATTTACGAAGCTCTGGGCGCAAAGCTGCCAACCTTTGCGCACGCGCCGGTGATCTGCAATGAAGACGGCAAGAAGATCAGCAAGCGTCGCGATCCGGTAGCCGTCACGCTTTATCAAAGTCTTGGGCTGCTGCCGCAGGCGTTTACTAATTTTATCGCGCTGTTGGGCTGGTCGCCGGGCAATGATCGGGAGATCATGTCGCTGCCGGAGATGGCGCGCAGTTTTTCGCTGGAAGGGATTAGCGCTTCGTCAGCGCAGTTCACGCTGCCGAGGAAGACTCCCCCGCCCCTCCCCGCTGGTGGCGCGACAACCGATCCCGTCATCGAAGCGCAGATCGTCGAATGGCTCTCCAAGTCCATCGTCGGATCAAAATTAGAGTGGATGAACGGTGAGTACATGCGCAATCTGTCGTGCGAAGAATTGCTCAAATACGCTCTGCCATTCCTTCAGAAATGCGGCTACGATTTGACCGAGCGTTCGCCCGGATGGTTGATGGGAGTTCTGCAACTGGAACAAGAGCGCGCCAAGACGCTCAAACAACTGGCCGAGAAATGCGATTTGTTTTTTAATGCGCCCGCAAAACTCGATCCCAAAGCCGTCCAGAAGACGCTCAAGCAGAACGACGGCCTGGCGTTGCTCAAAGAAATCCGCGAAGTCCTGGCGCGCGCGGAAGAGTGGTCGGCGCCGGCGCTGGAGCAGGCGTTGAAGACATTCTGCGAACAGAAGCAGCGCAAGCTAGGCGACGTGGCGCAGCCGATTCGAGTGGCAATCGCGGGGATCGCTGCCAGCCCGCCGATTCACGACACGCTGTATCTACTTGGCCAGCAAGAAACATTGCGGCGCATTGATGCGGCCATCGCAGGAAATTGTGGAATAAGCGTGGCGCAACAAAATAGAGGCACCACATGCTAACATTACGCGAACAATTCACAGCCACGGGCAATCGTATCCTTGACGAACGCGCGCGCCGCTATGCGACTCTGGATACGCCAGAGAAGATTTATGCTTTGCAGCGGGAACTGCGAACCGTAGCGCGCGACATCTTCGGCGAGTACACGCTGACGTTGGCCGTCTCGGATACGCCGCCTAAAGTCATGAAAGCGGGCAGTCTGAACGCCGACGGTATTATCATTGAAAAATTTTTATTCGAATCTTTGCCGAATTTCTGGGTGCCGACCCTGCTTTATCGTCCGGCTCGCGACATAGGAAAATGCCCCGCGCTGGTGATGCCGGTGGGGCATTGGTGGGGAGGCAAGTGTCATCCGATATACCAGCGATTGATGCGCTTGCTGGCCAGGCACGGTATCATCTGCGCCAGTTTCGATGGTTGCGGACACGGCGAACGCATTCCTTGGTTCCATCCGGTGGTGCGCGATTGCGCGTCGCATCTCGCCGCTATTCATCCGCCCGGCGAAGACAAGCCGTACCCACTGGGCGAAGCCGCTTGTCACGGCTTCTGGCCGGCGAACACTGTCACTTCCGCGCATTGTCTGATCGGCGATCCCGGCTATCTATGCGGTGTGCATCAGCACGCTTTAACGGCGACTGCGGGCAAACGTCTGGTTGACTTGCTAATCTCTCGCCAAGACGTTGATCCCGTCAGGATCGGCGCCTGTGGCGCCAGCGGCGGCGGCACAGACACTCGTTTCTTGGCGGCGTTGGATGAACGTATCCGCCTGGCCGTGCCAGCGTCCATCATGAGTTCTGATCGCGCGCTCACCGGCGGCGACGCGGATCAGAGCTTTTTCTTTACGCTTAATCGCGGAGTCTCGCAGAATGATCTGCTGATTTGCCTGGCTCCAAATCCGCTGCTCATTATCTCCGCCAGCGAAGACCGACACGACAGCGCCAAAATCGCGGCATTCTATCGGCCATTCTGGGCGGCCTTCGGCAAAGACGACGCTATCGAATCGGGCACCGGACAAGGACCACACGGCTTCCCGCACGAAAGTCGTAAAATTATCGCCGAGTTTGTGCTCAAACATTTCCGTGGCGACACCCAACCTATCGCCGACGCCGAACACGCCGATACGCTGCCGCTCCGCAGCGAACGCGAATTGCAGACGACTTTAATCGGCAATGTTTGCCTGGACGGTATCGGAAAAGGACCGCTGGATATGGTTCGTGAACGCGCGCTGCATTTGGCCAAGACGCGCTCACCGCTCGCCGGCGACCAATTGCGCGTCGCAGTGATTAAAACGCTCGGCGAAACCGAGGAGACTCTGAACGCGCCTCCGCAGAACGTGAATGCCGATATGACTCAGATCGCTTGGAATGGCGAAAGCGGAGTGCCGTTAAGGATTATGCGAGAAGGCCATGGTCGCGCCTTCATCTTGTGCGCTCACGAAAACGGAAGCGAAGGCGCCGCACTGTCGGAAGCGCGTCTGGCGCTGCAGCGGACAGATGCGACGATTGGATTGCTGGACACGCGCGACATCGGGATCGGCAACACACCGGAGCCCGAGTACAATGGCGCATTTCTCGCGCCGATGTTGATGGGCAATCAGGCGCGCCTAGCGCGTCTGGCGCTGCATCAGGGCCGCACTCTGATCGGATTGCGCGTGACCGACTTGTTGCAGGCGGCTCGCGTGCTGGCTGCTACTACAACGACCGTATCGCAGGCACCCCGCCTGCCTCGCGCACATGAGTTGTCGCATTTGTCAGAACAGGCAGGCGAGACGCCTGCGGTACAAGAAAACAGTCGTTGTAGCGCTGCGGTTCAGAATGGCGCGTTTGACAGTCTGGACCTGGTGGCCGAAGGCGGTCTAGGATTGGCGGCGCTGCTCTGCGTCTATCTGCAACCCGAAGCGTATCGCCGCGTAATTCTTTATCGTACGCCTATAAGCTGGACGGAATTAGCTTCCGGTGCCGGGCGTTTTTACAACTTCGCGCATTTTCTATACGGTGTGCTGGAACGTTTCGACACGGCCGATCTATCGCGCGCGCTGCCGCCGGATAAACTCATCTGGATCAATCCGACGGATGCGAGCGGAAAAGTAATGCCGCTGAACGTCGCCAGAAAAATTCATCGTGGCGCGCATGTTGTTTTCAAACACGCGCGTGTAGAGCGTGAACTGGCGCGAGCGCTAAAATCGGGACAGTCACCTATTTGTAGGCACAGGAATTTCAATCACGCTTCAACTCGAATGGAACCACTAATGAGCCTCTTGCAAAACCTAAAAATCCAAAAGATTAAGTGACGGGCAGAGATGATTCTGTAGGTTTTCCCGTCTGTTTGCGTCGCTTTCCTTTTCCTTTAGCCGATAGTTGAGGCGAGCGTTGACGCATCAGATGCAACTCGTCCCGATCTAGTAATTTCCATTGCACCGACTCGCCCGCCGATAATCCAATCGCCGCCGCCAACGGCAGGGGAAAATAAACATACAGCCGCGCTTGTTGCCCCTTCGATCTTATCGCCTGAACTTTAAGTGAATATTGTGCTTGCATAGTTATAAGCTAGCCTATAGACTAACAGATGTCAAGTTGCTTTTCGCCTCTTTAATTAGAAAGGTTGCGTTTATGCATAAGTTGTGTTTCTGCCAGTTCACGATCCAACATTTATTGTTCCCAGACCTCGAGGAATATCTTGGTCCGCTCTCAGACAATGAAAAAAAGTTTGTCAAAGTGGTGTCTTTGATTGACATCGAAGCCTATATGTCTCCTTTTCAGTGGAAGTGCAACGGACGCAAACCGGCAGGATCGCCAGGCAATCGTTAAAGCCTTCATTGCCAAATCGTTGTGGAAATTCTCCACCACTCGCGTTCTCCTCGATTATCTCAAAAGCTCGCTCTCTCTTCGACGTTTGTGTGGATGGGATACAATTGCCGACATCCCCTCCGAAGCGACCTTCTCGCGAGCCTTTGCCGCTTTCGCTAACAGCAAACTGCCTCAACAGTTACACGCGGCTATAATCCAAGCACATCTCAGCCAAAAGCTCATCGGCCACATCAGCCGCGACGCCACCGCTATTCCCGCTCGCGAAAAACCGATCCCAAAAACTCCATCACCATCGCCCGAACTAAAGAAGAAACGCGGACGTCCTGCCAAAGATGAACCGCCTCGTCCTCCAAAACCTCCGACCCGCGTGATGCTTCAGCCAAATCGCTCGCTAGACGCGAACTTGGCCGACTTGCCTACCGCCTGTAATGTCGGCTGTAAACGCAACAGCCAAGGCTACAAAGAGTCTTGGATCGGCTATAAACTCCATCTTGACTGTGCCGATGGCGATATCCCCGTCAGTGCCATCCTCACCTCTGCCTCGCTTCACGACTCGCAGGCTGCCATTCCTCTGGCTCAAACTACTGCCGAGCGAGTCAATTCCAATCTCAAAGATAATTTCGGCGGCCTCTTCGTCCGTGTTCGCGGCCATGCCAAAGTTAATGAAGTCGAAAAAGGGCGCGGTGACGTGTCAGTAGACAAGGCTCCGTTTCCCCTTCCCGCTTCCCGAACCG
>JAZDLP010000069.1:0-6847 GCA_043801885.1 Planctomycetota bacterium
TGATAGTATTTCCCATCGGCCAGCCCTCCCTGAAATGAGTTGAGAAACGTTCGAACATCACAAACTGAACTTTCTGTAACCCATTCCTTTTCGAGGTAACTGGCCTTTTTTCAAGTTCCATAGTAACTCTGTGGCTAATTTAATCAACTTAAGTGCAAGCTCTAAACTGCCGATATAATCTATATGGGAGGAACTGCTGACGCCATAACGTCTCGTCCGCTGGACGCGGGATCCGTACCGGCTAAACCGCAGACAGCACCGGCCGCTGTTGGTGGCGCGGGCTGGCGTATTCTTAAATTTTTTACCGCGCTGGCGCTAATTCCAATCTGCGTTGGCCTCACTTTGGGCGCGCACGATCATTTTTTATCCGCTTGGGCACATCTGAATTTTACAATTCATGGTCCGGGTTTGATGCTAAAATGGCTGGCTATCGGCGCAGCCAGCTTTATTGGCCTGGTCGTGTTGATCTGGCGGCCCATGCTGCTATACATTTTCGGACACGAAATAACGCACGCCTTGGCTACCTGGCTATGCCTGGGTAAAATCTCCAATCTGTCGGCCTCAACTACCGGCGGACAAATCACTACCAGCAAATCCAACACTTTTATCCGTTTGGCGCCATATAGTGTGCCACTATATGCGCTTTTAATTGTGTTATTGTACTACGCTTTGAATTCATGGTGGCGGCCGCTTGACGATTACACTCACTGGCTCGCCTTCGGATTGGGGTTCCTCTACACTTTCCACGTTGGGTTCTCGTTATGGAGTCTGCGACGGAACCAACCTGACCTGAAGACAGACGGATGGCTGTTTTCACTGACGCTGATCTATCTGGCCAATCTGTTCGTGTTTGTGATGTTGTTAACCTTTGTGATGGAAAGAAATATCCAAGATGTGGGATTAGCCGTTAAAGACGTCTGCGTACTGGGCTGGCAACACACCGTACACATCTATCAAAACCTGCGAGGCATGTTGAAGTAGCCGATTAGCTATTCATCTTTTGGCGTATTTGGTGTAGTGACGGGCTTTTTCCCATTCGGCTTTTTGGGATCCTTCTCTTTATCTGGATCCAAATTTTCCAAGCCGGGAACTTTAATGGGCACTGCTTCCTGTGGTGGTGGTTCTTTCACCTTTGGATTTTTATCAGCGGCCTGCTTTTTCTGAGCTTCGTTTTGTAGTATTCTATTAGCTGCCGCTAGAAAATTTTTGGCGGTGGCTTCGTAGAGATTGCCATCATTCGCGCCTTTTTTGAAGTAAAACTGCGTGGCGAAATCATTACTCAGCAACAACACAGACAATCTATATGTTTTGGCGCGACTCAAAATATCATTTGGCCATTTTTTGGGCAATTTGTCTGATTTTTGAGAGGGATCCACTTTAATGCATGTAAAATTTTTAAGAACCTTTTGAACCTCGTCGTTGCCTAGAAAATCCGTACTCTCCAAAAATATGGCCGCTGCACCGATGCTCTTCTCGTTGTTGTAGGCGAACATACATATAGGCCGACCACCAGATTGCGCCTTGTCTCCATCTTTGGCCACCCAATCCTTAGTAATAGTGGGGGCATATTCGCCGCTAAAAAGAGGACTGGCAAAAGCTAATAAAAAAAACAAACACGAGATGCATCGCAAGGTAGCGCAGAACATAAAATCCTCCTTTTTCAAGACACACGGTCTCTGTACTAACTTTACCCCCTTTTCACGAAGTCGTCTAATGGATAATCCTTAAAAATTCGGCAAGCGTTCAGTCGCGCACAATATACACGAAGTTGTAATGATACTTCCTTTAGTTAAAATGGGATCAATAAATGAAAACGATTTTGCGACGTGCCAAGCGTGTCCGCGAGAAAAAGGCGGTTTATGAAGCCGACACGGCTGATATTATAATTATGGAGGGCATTCGATTGGATGAAGCTGAAGAATGTTTGCGAAGTCTGCGCGCTAAAGCAGTAAAAGTCAGTCAGGCGCTCAAAGATGCCGATATTCCGCACGCGGTTATCGGCGGACTGGCAG
The DNA here is from genome assembly GCA_043801885.1 of Planctomycetota bacterium. Classification (GTDB taxonomy): domain Bacteria; phylum Planctomycetota; class SZUA-567; order H5-PLA8; family H5-PLA8; genus JAZDLP01. The sequence continues at coordinate 2,013 of JAZDLP010000069.1, forward strand.
TCTTGGCGCACGTCGCACGAGTGAACAAAGCGCTGATACGTAATACACGCGACTTGGACATCCTGATCAATCGCTCCGATTTGAATCGGACCGCACAAGCGTTGAAGTCGTTCGGCTTCAGCTATCGCAAGGTAATGGGGATCCCGGCATTTGTACTGCCACGAAAAGTCGGCTCGATAACATCCAGATTCGCCGAGGGCGTTCATATTGTCTGGGCCGACGAGCGCGTGCGGCCAACTGATCTTATCCCGGCGCCATCACTGCTGTCGCAATCTATAGCTTTTGGACCTGATGGCTATGCGTGTCTGGATATTGAGAACCTGCTAAAAATGAAACTCACCAGCTTTCGCCTGAAGGATCAGGTGCACATCCAGGACTTGATGAATGTCGGGCTGATTACACAGAAGGTGAAAAATTCGCTGCCACCAGAGTTGAAGGCGAGACTAAAGGAAGTGGAAGAGAAAACCAAACAGGAAAAATTGTAGCCGGTCACCGCAGAGGCGCATTCGCGACCAAGCCGCAACCAAAAGCGTGCTACGAAGAAATGAAACCACAGATGAACACGGATAAACACAGATTTGTTAAAGTATAGGAATTTCAAAGTTTGTCGCCAAAAAATATGTCCCGGGACATACGATAATAGCCCAGCGATTTATCGCTGGGAAAAAGACAAATGCGAGATTTAGTCCCGTTAGGGACGAATGAAAGGCGGAAGTATGGGACATTCATACGCACTCACCCGTGCAGAGTATAGAACCACAAAATTGCGAAGCTTATGTTCCGCTTTTCTTCGCGTGGCGCAAAGATTTTTGGGCGACTTTTTGGCAAAAGCTGTTTCCCCCTGTCCCTCTGTCCCCCCGTCTCCCCGTCAACAACGCCTTTTGGTTGCGGCTTGGCTGCGATTGGCTTCTGCGGTGAACGCCTAAAGGAAAATTAGAGCAACCATAATGGCCACCTCGCTATCAAAATACCTCGATCCAAAGACGCTCACTAAGATCGGCAATCTCGATCTCAAGGCGCGCCTGATTGTCGAAGGTTATATCTCCGGCATGCATAAGTCGCCATACCACGGCTTCAGCGTTGAATTTGCTGAACACCGCGAATACACGTCCGGCGACGATCTCAAACACCTCGACTGGAAAGTCTTCGGCAAGTCCGACCGTTACTACATCAAACAGTACGAAGAAGAGACCAATCTCCGCAGTTACATTCTGCTGGACACCAGCGAGTCCATGAAGTACGCCTCGCCCGGTCATATCTCCAAACTGGAATACGCATGCTATATCGCGGCCAGTTTGAGCTACATGCTGATCCAGCAGCAGGATTCGGTCGGACTGGTGCTGTTTGATAACAAGATCAAGCGTTTTGTGCCGTCATCCGCGTCGCCGGCGCACCTGCGACTGCTGCTGCACGAACTCAGCCAACTGGCGCCCGAGCAACGCACAGACACCGGCAGAATTTTTCACGATCTGGCCGAACGCATCAAACGCAGAGGACTGGTAGTGATCCTCTCTGACTTGTTCGACAATCCTGACAAATTGCTGTCGGGACTACAACATTTTCGCCATCGGCGCCACGAAGTAATTGTTTTTCAGATACTCGATGTGTTCGAGACCGATTTCCCGTTCGATAACATGACGCGGTTTGATGGCTACGAAGGTTGGCCGGAGTTATTGTGCGATCCGCGCACGCTGCGCAAAGGCTACTTGGAAGAATATCACGCTTTTGCGGAGAAGATGAAGCGCGGATGCCGAAACAATAAAATTGACTTTGTGCCCATCTGCACCAAGCATCCACTGGACGTAGTATTAAGCGCGTACCTGGCGACGCGAGCCAACGTGCGCGCCAAATAGGAGACAGCATGTCCGCTAAATATGTGCCCGCTGAAATCGAATCAAAGTGGCAGCAGTTCTGGGCTGAACATCAAACATTCCGCGTCCAAAATCCAGGCGACCCGAACTTCGACGCTAAACGACCGAAGTACTACATTCTCGACATGTTTCCTTACCCTAGCGGCGCGGGACTGCACGTCGGTCATCCGGAAGGTTACACCGCCACCGATATTCTCGCACGCTTCAAGCGCATGCGAGGCTTCAACGTGCTGCACCCGATGGGCTGGGATGCCTTCGGCCTGCCCGCTGAACAATATGCCGTGCAAAAGGGCGTGCATCCGGCGATTACTACTCGCGAAAATATCGCCAACATGAAACGCCAGATTCAGGCGCTGGGCTTCAGCTACGATTGGAATCGCGAAATTGACACAACCGATCCGAAGTACTACCGCTGGACGCAATGGATATTTCAGCAACTCTATAAAAAAGGCCTGGCCTACATTGCTGAAGTTCCCGTGTGGTGGTGTGAAGGGTTGGGCACGGTGCTGGCCAATGAGGAAGTCATTGACGGCCGCAGTGAACGCGGCGACTTCCCGTGCGAACGCCGTCCATTGCGTCAATGGATGCTGAAAATTACGGCTTACGCTGAACGACTGCTGCATGATCTGGAAGAACTTGACTGGCCCGAGTCCATCAAAATTCAGCAGCGCAATTGGATCGGACGCAGCGAAGGCGCTGAAGTGAACTTCGAGATCGCGCCGCCAGCATCTCGTTTGTCGTCAGGCGGAACCGCGGCGCGAAATATTCGTGTCTTCACGACGCGCCCCGATACGCTCTTTGGCGCGACTTATCTGGTGCTGGCGCCGGAGCATCCGCTGGTCAAGCAGATTGTCGCGCTCGAACGCCAGGCGACGGTTGAGACGTATCTTACGCAAGCATCCACCAAGAGCGATCTGGCTCGCACCGATCTGGCCAAAGAGAAGACCGGCGTGTTCATTGGCACCTACGCATTCAATCCGGTTTACGACAAGAGCGATCCAAGATCGAAGATTCCGATCTGGATCGCCGACTACGTGCTGATGGGTTACGGCACCGGCGCGATCATGGCCGTGCCGGCGCACGACGAACGCGACGCCGAGTTCGCGCTGAAGTTCAAGTTGCCGATCATCAGCGTCGTCATGCCGCAGGATGAGTGGCTCAAAGAGAATCGTCCTTTGAACACGACGCCGCAATCTTCGCCGCCGATTGAAGTATTGCGCGACTTGTTCAAGCATGATCCCGCTGCATTCAAAGCATTTTTCACAGGCGACGGCGTGTCGTTTAATTCGCCCATCTTCGACAATCTTCCTACGCCTGAGGTGAAGAAGAAGATATCGAAGTGGCTCGAAGATCATCGCTTGGGCAAAGCGACGGTTACTTACCGATTGCGTGACTGGCTGTTCTCACGCCAGCGTTATTGGGGCGAGCCATTCCCCATCATTCTGACCGAAGACGGCGGCCACAAACTGATCCCTGAAAAAGATCTGCCGGTTCGGCTGCCGGAGATGGCGGACTTTAAACCCACCGGGACAATGGCTCCGCCGTTGGCCAAGGCCGGAGATTGGCTCAATGTCGCTGATCCCGAGACCGGCAAACAGGCGCGACGTGAAGTGAACACGATGCCGCAATGGGCTGGTTCATGCTGGTATTACCTGCGTTTTCTTGATGCGCAAAATAACAATGAACCGTGGAGTAAAGACGCGGAACGCTACTGGATGCCCGTTGATCTCTACGTCGGCGGCGCTGAGCATGCGGTGTTGCATCTGCTTTACGCGCGGTTCTGGCATAAAGTGCTCTACGATTGCGGCCTGGTTCACACTCGAGAACCGTTCCAGCGTCTCTTCAATCAAGGCCTCATCACGGCGTTCGCTTACAAGGACGAAACCGGACGATTGATCCCGACGGACGAGATCGAAGAGCGCGGCGACGGCTTTGTGGTTAAAGCGACAGGCAAACCGGCCACGCAGATCGTCGCGAAGATGTCAAAAGCGCTGAAGAACGTTGTCAATCCGGACGACGTGGTGAACGAATACGGGGCCGATACATTACGGCTCTACGAAATGTTCATGGGTCCGCTGGACAGCAGCAAGCCTTGGAACCCGCGCGACGTGCCGGGTGTTTATCGCTTTCTGCGCGATTGCTGGCGATTGATTGTTCAGGACGATGAAAATCACTCTGACGCGGGGACATTGCGATCACATTTGAAGACGGCCGGCGCGCTCGACGAAACGCTGGAACGCGAACTGCATAAAACCATCAAAGGTGTTACGCAAGATCTTGATCGCATGGCATTCAATACGGCGATCAGCAAACTGATGGTCTATAAAAATAAAGCGCTGGAGAACGGAGCTAAATTACATCGGTCGCAGGCGGAGCGATTTATTCTGCTGCTGGCTCCGTTCGCGCCGCACCTGGCCGAAGAACTGTGGTCAAAACTTGGGCACACGCAGTCACTGGCATATAAGAAATGGCCGGTCTTTGACGAGGCGCTGACGCAAGATGCCATGAAAGAACTGGCGGTGCAGATCAACGGCAAAGTGCGCGCTCGAATCATCATGGCGACGACCGCACCGGAGTCCGACGTGAAGGTTCAGGCGCAAGCCGCGGTCCAGACCGAGATCGCCGATGGCCAGATCGTGAAGATCATTGTAGTGCCGGGACGACTGGTGAATATTGTGGTGAAGTGGGGATGTAATGCCGAAAATCTATGACAATATCGAAAATCAATTTTCAAATGGGCTGGCTGATACATTAAATCTTTCCAAACGCTGTGATTTTTGCGTTGGTTATTTTAATCTACGCGGCTGGCACGAAATAGCCGATAAAATTGACGCATTAACAGGTATGCCGGTAACTGAAAAGAATGACCAGGTACACCGGTATTGCAGACTGCTTGTGGGCATGCAGAAGCTGCCTTCCGAAGTCTTCCGGGAATCGTTTTTACGTGACGACACCTATATAATC
>JAZDLP010000080.1:0-7970 GCA_043801885.1 Planctomycetota bacterium
CTCTGTGCCTGCACTACGGCAATTGTCAAATTTGCCATATTTTAACTCGTTTTGCCGTGTTTTGAATCACTTTACTGCGATTAAGTGTAATCATCGGCATGGAGATATTCGCGTTTTGATCGATTACGAAACAGAAACTAGTTACCGTTACTGACCTTGCCTTTATTATTCACACCGGGCAAGCCAAACGGCAGGCGGGGGTCGTTTTTGATTTTATCCGCGTCAATCTCATCCACATTAAACGGCGGATTAGCCATCACAAAATCGGCTTTTTTATACAGATTATGCGGGTCGTCGTAGTAAGTGATGGCTTTTTTGATATCACCCACCAAGCCATGCACTGCCAGATTCATTTTGGCTAAATCAATCGTCGTGCCGTTTTTCTCCAGTCCGTAAAAACTCAATTTGTCATTGGGGTTTTGGTGTAAATTTTCTACAAAACGAGCGCTCTGGACAAACATCCCACCTCAACAGCTTTGAGCAATTTAGCGATGCCGTCCCGGATCGGGTCGGCGACGGGCAAACCGGTTTCGGCTTCAATCTCGCGCACCGCCTGAGCTGCGGCGGTCGGTGTCATTTCTACTGTGTTCAGACTGATGCCCACGACGCGAGCTGGTTGCAGCGGCGCCACCAGATCCTCAACCAATTTGATCCCCTGCGCCAGCGGCGGAATTTTAAATCGTTCATAATGTCTCATCTGCGTCCGCTGCGGCGCGTGCTGATACAGCATGCAATGCGGCATGCAGCCGTGCAGCATGCCCACGGTGACGCCACTGTACGCGGGATGATAAACGCTGCCCTGGCCTTCAATAACCACGATCTGACGGTGGCGACGTTCCCAACAAAGATGTTCCATGGCGCCATTGATGAAGTCGCTGATGACATGGTCAATGGCGATGCCGGAACCGGCGATCATGATGCCGGTCTGGCCGGTGGCGATGAATTCGCTGTCGTAGCCGGCGGCGCGCAGGCCGCGGTCGAGTTCGATGGCGGTCACCATCTTGCCGAGATTGCAATCGGAGCCAACCAGAGCAACGCGACGTTGCTTAATGTCGCGCAATTTGTCTTGGGCTACGTTGAAGTTGGATGGCGACAGACGGCAGTCCCGGATTTTGACTTTCTTCCGCTTGGCCGCAGCGGCGAATTCAGAGTCTTCAGACAAGAAAACATGCAAGCCACTGATGATACTCAATCCGCCGTTGATCGCGTCCAGAATGATCTTGCGCCACGTCTTTGGCAGCAATCCGCCCACCGGCGCGATGCCGATGACAAGTTGATTAGGCTTGAGCCGCAGGCCATCTTTTACAGAAGCGACGATGGGAATGCCTGCGCCGATGCCAATAATCTTTTCCAGTGATTGGCCAGTATGCGCGGCTTTTGAATCCAGAACGCAGACGGTCTCGTCCGGACAATATCGAATAATAGATATCGCGGTCTTGGACGAGAACACGCCCAGTCGCCCTTCCGTTAAAATCATCATTCGACGCTTACGAGTCATGCGCAGTACATCATTATTTATCAACTGGCGGTCGTCAATCAAAAATACCGAGACCTTCTTGAAAGATTAGCCTTCCTCGCATATTATTCGATGTGATAAAGATAATATTGATAATGCCCTGTCGTCTAATGGTAGGACACTAGACTCTGACTCTAGGTATTTAGGTTCGAATCCTAACGGGGCAACCACTATTGCAGATCGAAGACGCTTAACTCGCCATCTTCTGTAGATACCATAATACTATTGCCATCTGCAGCCAAGCCAACGGGTTTGGCGTACAACTGGGCGCGCCAGAGTAATCTGCCGTTATCTGCCGCCAGCACGTTCAGGTAATACTCATCACCCTGCGAAGCGCCCACGACCACCGCTTTATCCGCCACAGCCAGCGCCGGCAAAACCGGCTCACCGGCGAGTGTAATTGACCAGATCGGTTTATTATCTTTCGCCGAATACAATAATTCCCAGCCCGCTTTGGTAGCTACGACCAGCGCCTTCTTATTTTGCGTCGGCAGCGCGACGCTCGTCGCCACGTCGCTCAAATTGATCGTCTCCATATCTCCGTCGGGAAGACGAATACGCAGTAGCGATTTGGCGAAACTGATAAATGCTTGCGATTCAATGATCGTCACGGTCGTTGTAGTATTAGGTTTGCTACCGGAGACTGATGCCGGCAGTTTGATTCGTTTCATGACTTTTATTTCCGGACGTGAACACAAAGCCAATTCGTTCTCGCCGACTACGATGACACAATCGCTCGTCAGGCCGATGCCGTTGCGGGCCGCCATCGGCAGACGACGCGCGATCACTTCCTTGCGGTTGAGTGTTACTGAAAAATTATTGCCGCAGAAGCCAAAATCGGAGAACTCATAATCATAGAACGACGGCAGCTTGAAAGTCAGACTAAACCTGGCGAGGACGGGTAAATTCAGTGTCAGTGGCGTCTTGCCATTGATCTCGTCTTTGAACCCAATCAACGCAACCTCCGCGCCCGACGGCTCGCTGGTTACGTTCACCTTGAGAGTGGCTTTCCACGACGCTTTGGCGTAGGGATGCTGCTTCACCAGTTCCAAAATTTTCAGTCGGCTTTCCGCCGCGGGTAATCGCTCCGCTTCCCGCAAAGCTGTCATCAGTTTGGTCTCGGGGTCATCTGCGCGGAGTGTATGCAATATATCCAGCGCGTGCGCGGCGTAGAGTTGCGGCGGCTTGGAATCCAGGAACTTAATCAGCGCGGCATCCTGGTCGGTTTTCCTGAGTCCTTCGATTCGCCTCAGTTCCGTCTGCGCCTTGTCCTTGACGGCAGCAAATTGCTTTAATGTCGTCGCAATCGTCTCAGCCCACGTCGCGCCGGCATAAAGCGTCTTGAGCCGCTCCAATTCCAGTCGCGCCGTCTCCAAATCGCCTTTTTTCTGTAGCTCCTGACATTGTTTCAGAATACGGATACTCTCGATGCGATTTTTAGAGAGTTGGCGGACGTCTTCACGCACTTTGTCTGCGATACTCTCAGGCGGATCCTCTTTCAGCAGCGCATTATAGGCATCCTCCAGTGGTATGCTATCCTTGATGGTGGCTTTGATGGTGGCCAGCCTGGTTTTGAACGTCATTGTCTTTTGATCGTGGCGATAGCGATTGAGCTTTAAGATGACGGCATCCACCGCTTCCTTAATATCCAGGGCCGCGACCGGAACCGTCAACAGTTTCTCCAGATTAGTGACGGCAGCGTTGATTTCATTGGGTTTGCCATTGGGATATACTGTAGTGAATCGAGTGATCGCCTGAAGCAGATGGAGCTCAAAAGGCTTCTGAAACTTCTGGTCGAAGAATTCGTTCTTCTCCTGGCGCATCTTCGAGTCGTAAGTGACATAATCGTTAATTAGCCGGCGCGCCTCAATCCATTGATCAGTGTTGATTAAGCACTGCGCCTGTCCCTTCATTTCGTCAAAACCACGACGAGAGTAGCCGGTATTCTTGCTGGTGTTCTGCATTAAAAAGAAGATCATCGTCGCGAGACCTGCGACTAGCACAATACTTAAAATCAACGGCCACCGCGCCCGTTTTTTTTTCGAAATCAACTTTAGCTGACTACGATGGATGACTTCCGGATCCAGAATCGCTTTGGCGTTGGACTGAGTTATGCTCTTGCGCGCCTTCTCAATGTCGGCCAGCGTCAGTAATGCCTGTTCCTTCTGCTCCGATTCTCCATATTTCGCCACGAAACTGGCGATGCGCTGCGATTCTTCATAGCGATTCAGTCGTAAGCACTCGCGCGCCACCTTTTCGTAGTCGGCTAACGGCATAGGCTCGATCAAGCCTTTGTCCCACAGTTTCAGCAGTAGTTGATTAGTGATTAGGCGACCAAAACCGGCCTTCTGAACCATAGCTTCAACAGTATCCTGCGCCAAGACAAGTTTGAGCAAGGTGTTGCCTTCCGCCGAGATACCCTCGCCGTTGTGCATGACCTGCCGACCACGCGCGCTGAGTCGCAATAGAAAATACTGATGCGGGATACGTTGTTCGACGATTTTCCACTCGTCGTCAAGATTGCCGATGTTTGAATTATCATTCAAGTTCATGCTTTCATACCGTCCAGACTAGTGGCTTGTGGCTGGGGGCTGGTGACCACAAACCACTAGCCACTAGCCACTAACCACTAGCCACCAGCGGCCGCTTTTTTCTTAGCTTCGGCGGCTTCGATGCGTTTTTTCTCCACTTCGGCCTTCTGTTCCGGCGTGAAATAACCGACGCCATAGCGCCGCAGTTGGCCATGCAGGTTGGTGCCACCCTCGCCGGCAAACGTCGCGCCCCACCATTCTTTGGTCATTGTTAGCGATTCAGTCGGGCAGGCGGTAACACACAGGCCGCAATACATGCACTTCAATTGGTCAATATCAAAACGACTGATACGTTGCTTATTAGTTTCGGTTTTTTCGTTATCAATCCAGAAACAGTCAATGGGACAGACTTTCGCGCAGGCTTTGCAGCCGATGCATCGTTCGATATCGTTGTGCAGATGACCGCGGAAACGGGGCGAGAGCTTAACTTCGCGCGCTAATGTCGGCGTGCCGTCATAAGCGACAGTAGTCGTCACCTGACTCGCGGTTGCTCGACGATTGGCGTTTTTTAAATACGTGGCCGTGACCTTCATTCCGATCATAAAAGTCTTCAGGCCCGTGTAGATTTCGCGCACATAACTCATATCAGCTTTGGACTCCGTACCACAGGCTAAGCCGCAACCAAAAGCGCAAGAAAAGTGGCCTAACTCTTTTCTTGATTGCTCGGCTCATGTCGTCAGTCGTCAATTGTCCTTCAATCCACAATCAAAAATCAAAAATCAAAAATTCGCAATCTCGTACTGCGCCTGCTGTTTTGAAGTCAGCGGACTGAGGAAGAACCACCCCAGCCAGCCGATCACACCCAACGCGAAGCACAGCCGCAGAAAGAAAGTAATGTGATCGAGTGTATCGGCGCCCAGCTTGGCCGCTAATGGAATCTGAATGATCATCCAGACGCTCGCCAACAATAGACACAACAGGCTCAGCGGGATGAGTTTTTTCCAGCACAGCGTCATCATTTGATCAACGCGGAAGCGTGGCAGCGTCCAGCGAATCCACATCATCAGCAACACCAGCGAATAGGTCTTTATACAGAACGCGCCCAAGTGGATTAGAGTTCCGATCCAATGGAACTCTGGAACCATCACGCCATTTTGCAATTTGAATCCGCTGGTCAGCCAATGTTCGACCGGCGCGATGCCGGTTGACCACCCGCCCAGAAACAAGGTTACAGCAATACCTGAGACGACGATCATCATCGCATATTCTGCCATGAAGAAAAAGCCAAAGCGCATGCCTGAGTATTCGGTGTGATAACCGGCGACCAGCTCGGACTCGGCTTCAGGAATATCGAATGGCGTTCGGTTGCACTCGGCCAGCGCCGCCAGAAAATATATCGGCGCCAGGATAAACATGGCCGGATGGAAAATGTTCCACTGCCAGAACCAGCCGTTGGACCAACAATCGCTTTGCGATGTAAGGTTCAATTGATCGTAGGTCATGCCCTGCATGGACATGGTGCCGGAGATCAGGACGCCGGTAAGAATGGCCAAGCCTACAGGCAGTTCGTAAGAGACGATCTGAGCGGCGGAACGCATGCCGCCCAATAGTGCCCATTTGTTATTGCTGGCCCAGCCGGCCATCAAGATGCCAAGAACTTCCAGACTGGTGATCGCCGCGATATAGAAGATGCCAATGTTGAAATCCGCCACGTACCAGGCGTCAGAGAAAGGAAGAACCGCCAACGCGGCCAGCGCCGAGGCCATCACGATTAGCGGTGCCAGCCGAAACAGCGGCTTATCCACCGGATCAGCGATGATATCCTCCTTCATGATTAATTTCAGACCATCGGCCATGAAAATTATCACGCCGGGCGCGACTTTCAGCAGCAACTTATCAACGATAGACAGGATGGGGAGTACCGGTTGACAGAACACGGCCATCAATCGCGCCAACCATGTCGCACGAGAATCTTTGGCATTGGCGACGATCTGGCGCGCCCATGCGCCGAAGAACGAACCCACGTTGCATTGGTTGGGGCCGATGCGGCGCTGAATATCCGCGGCCAATTTACGTTCGATATATGTGCTGAATCCAGCCACGCCGAGAATTATGCCGACAACAACAGCGCAAGGAATCAGCACGGCCAATAACGCGGCGAGTGAAGTATCCGACAGCCAGTAGCGGATGAAGTTTAACTGTTCGGAAGGCAACAGATTGCCCGCCGCGTCGAAACGAAGGCTGGTTAGAAAATAATAAATCGTCGGCATAGTTTTACTTCAATCCACAATCTAAAATTCCCTTTTGTTCATGCGTTAGCGATCCACTTCCGGCAGGATAATATCAAAACTACCGATGACTGCAACCACGTCGCCGATCAGATGGCCGCGCGTAACTTCTTCAAAACAATTCAGAGCGGAGAACGAACCGGTGCGGATCTTTATGCGCAGCGGTTTGTTCGTGCCGTCGCTGACCAAGTAGTAGCCGGTCTCGCCGCGTGGATTTTCGCTGCGCACGTAAACTTCTCCGCGTTTGAGTTTCAAACGGGCCGGAACTTTTGTCTGGCATTGCCGATCAGGACTATCCGTCGGCAGTTTTTCGTTTTCGCGCATGAGCGCGCAAACCTGTTTGACGATTTTATTAGATTCGAAGACTTCCTTCACGCGCACAATGTAGCGGTCGTAACTATCGCCCAAAGCGCCTTGCGGATTGCTGCCGTTTTTGTCTCCGCCATCGCCGACGGGCACTTCGAATTGCAATTTATCGTATAGCGAATACGGTTCATTTTTGCGCAAATCCCATTTTACTCCCGAGCCGCGTAGATTTGGACCAACCAGTCCCCAGTTGATGGCTTGTTCCGGCGTAATGACGCCGACGTTGCAAAGACGCTGCTGGAAGATCGAATTGCCCGTGATCAAATCATTAAATTCGAGCATCTTCGGGTAGAGGTATTCGGTGAATTGTTCGCACTTGTCAATGAAGCCAGACGGCGCATCTTGCGCGACACCGCCGATGGTCAGATAATTGTAAGTTAGCCGCGCGCCGCAGATATCTTCGAAGATATCGTTGACCAGTTCACGATGACAGATGCCGTACAGAAATGGCGTGTAGGCGCCCATATCCATTGATAACGCGCCTAGACAGATCAAGTGGCTGGAGATGCGATTAAGTTCGGCAACCAGAACGCGCAACAGTTCGGCGCGCAGCGGCACCGGGATGCACGCCAGCTTTTCGATGGCCAAAGCGTAAGCGTGATTTGAGTTCATCGCGCAGAGGTAGTCAAGGCGGTCGGTATACGGCATAAATTGGCGATAATCAATATTTTCGCCGATTTTTTCAATAGCACGGTGCAAATAGCCAACATCCGGCCGCGCAGCCATAACCACTTCGCCGTCTGTGGTCACTTCCAGACGCAACACGCCATGCGTGGAAGGATGGTGCGGACCCATCGAGAGCACCATCTCTTCGGTGTAAATCCCTCCGTTCTTCTTCTCAGTCTCTAGCGCCAATTCGTCTCTGTCGCTTTCCTTGCTGTGTGTTACTTCCGGCGCTGAGCGAATAGCATCTTTCTGTTCCGTCATAGCTCACTTTCAAGTTGCATTCCGAAATGGATGTCACCGATTTTAACGATAAACTCAATGGCGCTAATTTAGTGACGGGGAATTTTACACGATATTATTCATCTGTCTATTCGCATCTTTAATTACTTCGGCATTTAAGTCCGTGTAGCTGTATTGTTCACTGTTCATTGTTCTGCGCTATTAACATGTATTCCTAACGGGACATATTTTTCAGTGACAAACTTTGAAATTTCTATACATTAAAAAGAGTGTAACCGTCCAGCGAAGCTACGCCTCAAACCGACAAGTGGGATGATCTTGCTTGTGACTATTTTGTTGGATTACGATAAGTTTATTAGGCAT
>JAZDLP010000101.1:0-6471 GCA_043801885.1 Planctomycetota bacterium
GGCCCCCCCGCCCCCCCCCGATGAGGTCGATTGCTTTTGTTGACTTTTTTGGCGGCAAGGATAAAATCAAAAAGACGCTAGTTCAGGCTTTGTGCAAAAAGCGAAAAAAACTTAAGATCGAGCCTGCTGCGTTAGATGCAATTTGCGGGTTCGGAAAAGTTCTTCCTTACGTCGCCAATCATACTAGACCAACTTGTCGCCTCCCGCTGTGTTCGGAATTCGAAAAAGATTGCCAGTTGATTACAAGGGATGTGTTTAGTCTGGCCGCTATTGCTTTGGATATTAAATTAGAAGAAGCCCTTCCGTTGACGCTTTTGCCAAAGCAGAAGAACACTATTATTGAGGAGATGGGAAAGATTAAACTGGGTTTTTGCAGTGGTGGTGGTGGGGAGGATTCTAAAAAGCACCAGTTTGGGAATGAAGATATAGTAGAGATATTCACTCGAATTAAGGCTCTCGAGGAAATTAAAGACGGGAGTATAAGATAGAATGATTTCTCAAAAAAAATTCAAACCCGCGACATCCGAAGCTTTCGCTTATGCTCAGCAATTTACAACTCGTTTCTGTTCATCGACGGATTTTTTTGCGAATTCCCCCCGTGGATTCAAGATCATACAACTCGCTCGGTTCTTACTCGCAATGGACTGTCCGATATACAGTTTTGAGCTACCTAATGATTACGGTTCTTGGTTGCTCCTCAGTCGGGATTCTATCGCGATCGGACTGGACAAGCGCCAAATGGAAATTTGGAGCGTCGACGGCAATCCGATAGAGAACCAAATAGTTCGTTCCATACTTCATGAACTGGGACATATTGTACTATCGTTGCCAAACATATTAAACAGGGTGCCGATAGCACGAAACGAGAATACAGCGCTAGCACCGGCCGCAAATGATGTCGAAGAGGAGGCCGCTTGGGTATTTGCTGTAACATTTTTAGGAGTATTGCTTGGTGATTATTCATGCCTCTCGCGTGCCTATCGTGGAGACGACTCTCTAAAGTTCTTGTTGTAACGAAAAGAATGGTCGCCACCTGGCCGTGAATTCTTCAACTCTTTGTAGCGCAAAGTTTCCTTGATTTGAATTATGCCTAAATTTTTGCGTCGCGTAAAGAAACAGGAACGATATGCAAGTTGTTTTTTGACGACCATTTTATTCAGGATTACCACATGGCCGACGCTACTCGTCGTTCGAATCGTTTCTCCGTGCGTTCTAAGCAACTGGGACAGTTGTTGCTTGACAACGGCGACGTGACGGCGGAGCAGGTAATGCAGGCGCTCGCTATCCAGGAAGAACACGGCGGCATGCTCGGCGCCGTCTTGCGAGATCTCGGCTTCTGTAATGAAAGCGCTATTGCACAGGCGTTGCTGAAACAGGTGCAGGTTACAGACGTGCAGTGCAGCGATCTGCAGGTGACTTCGAATGTCGCGCAACTGCTCACGCGCGAGACGTGCGAGACTGAAAAACTCTGTCCGTTTGAACTCCTCGGCAATCTGCTGTGCGTGGTGATGGGCAATCCGCTCAATCGCCGCGCCATTACACAAATCGAAGACCGTACGCATCTGAAGGTTAAATCGTTCAAGTGTATCTGGCCTAAGATCAATGATCTGATTCAGCGCACGTATACCGAGGACGAATCGGCCGCGCTGGAAGATGAACCAGCAATTATTGAAAACGCTGCGCCGTCCGTTGAACTACCGGTTGAGATCGAAGCGTCGAGTGCCGTTGTTCGCCAGTGGCAGCCAGAAAAATCGTCCGAACCAAAGATCGAAGGTCTTGAGAATCTTAACGAAGCATTTGTCGAAGTCATCGAAACCAATCGGCGCGGCTTGATCAAGCGCCAGTCGCGTTTTGTAGATCAGGAGTCGCCCAAGCCAAAGATCGAGAAAAAAGCCAAGGTCAACGTTGACTTGGATACATTAGATCTGTCCCAGGGTGAAGTCATCAAAGGCGCCGCAGACGACGAAAGTCTGGAGGAAATCAAACATGCTGCGGCCACGGCCAGCAAGTTGCTCATCCGACACGGTGGAGCCATCGTACTCCTAAAATTGGTTCGGGACAGCTACTTCTATGCTGAAGGCAATGCGCCAAAAGAACGCACTGATGAATTGTTGGATTTAATCGAAACGTTGCCGTTGGCCGAAGTCGTGGCGCAGTCTCTGGGCGAATACGAGTCGCAGGTGGCGCTGTCTTCGGGCAAGGTACAGCAAACAGGAAACCTGGAGCAGAAGGCGGCGAACGTCGCCTTCTCAGTGGTCGAGTCTGATCGATCACAAGAATTGCAGCCGTTGTTGGTCGCGTCAATAGCCGCGGTGTTGATTGGTGAAGATGAGTTCCAAAAGACCGTGGCCACTCTGATTGAAGATCCCGTAGGTGAATGGGATTGGAAGTATACCGCCGCCGGTCCAGTGGCCGTCCTGGAGTACGAGGAGAACTAATCCTCCGGCGATACCACGCCCAGTGCCGCCGACAAAACCATCACTAAACGTCTCGATCCTGTCGCTAAACTAATTGGCATCCATCTGCTGAATCATATCATCATCGGCGATGGCGCTTTTGTCAGTTTTGTCGAAAAGGGATTATTAAGATAAATACTACTGCACTATAATTTAGACATGATTAAAGCAATTAAAAAATTAAGAGCTTATCTGAGAGTCTGCTTTCTAGCCGGTATATTTCTTGCCTTGCCGGTGATGTTTACTGTCGTCTGCCTGGTGTGGATCTGGAGTAAAATCAACACGCCGCTTAAGGAAATCTTTAACGTAGCGGCGACCCAGGAACAAATGCCTTGGTCGGATATCGGCGAAGCGATCAAGGAGTCTGATTACAACCGCTTGTTTATTCCGTTGATCAGCGCGGCATTAGTGCTGCTAACGGTTTTGCTGCTGGGCATGCTCACGCGCAGCATTATCGGGCGCATCGTGCTGAACAGTGTAGAAAACGTAGTCGCGCGCATGCCGGTCATCGGCTTGCTTTACACGTCGTTCAAACAATTCCGCGAAGCTTTCGTCACGACTGATGGCGAGAGCAAGTTCAAGCGCGTAGTGGCGGTGCAATTTCCTTACAAGAATTGCTGGTCAATCGGTTTTGTAACAGGAAACGCCGTCACTCTTCTGCCGCAGCTTGCCGAAGCGTCGCGAGAAGCGAAGTCGGAATTACTGAGCGTCGTGGTGCCTTCGACACCTTTTCCGACAACCAGTTTTATGGTAATGGTGCCCGAAATCGAGACGATTACGCTAAACATAGAGGTCAAGGACGCGCTAAAGTTAATTATTTCAGGCGGAGCTATCAGCCCTGTTGGCCATGAGGATAAACCCGAAGGCAAACCAGAAGGCAAATTGACACGAATTATTCGCGAGTCGAACAATCAGAAGCAATAGGCGACAGATGAGAATAGCAAAAAAACTGAGTGGTTGGTGGCAGAATTGAAGGCCATGAAGATGATTGCTCAAGAGCATATCAGCCATATTACGGAAACGATTGTCCGGACCTACCTTCCAGACAAGGTCATTATTTTCTACACGCACGAAGAGGTGGAGAAATGGAAAGATGTGCGACTGTCTTTCGTCGCCACCGTCCTGCGAGAGGGGAATGGAATCACGACAAGAAGCGTCGGGGAAAGTGTGGAGGGGAAAAAAATGGACGCCGGCGATTACAGTGCCGCAAGTTCGCAGCGGCCTAGCGTTGCTGTTGCATAAATGCAGCGGTTGCGATACGCCAATCGCATTGCTTGGGAAACGACTCGCCGATTGGAACGAAACAGTTTGGCGAAAGCATACCACTATAAAAGTCGTAACTTATTAACACCCTTGGTGATTAACCAACGAAAATGAACTTTGACAGTAGAGATAATTCGTAATTCATAATTCATAAACTGCGTCACTGATATTGAATTTATATAGCATGGCTTGTAATCTTTACGCCGTGACGAGGAGAATCCATGAGTCCGCATACTCATGCTCGGATGCATATATCGGCGCCGGAGTTGCCTGTGGTGGAGAGCGCCATTGTGGCTTCGCGAGAATGGCTGCTAGCTCGACAGTCTCCTGAAGGCTGGTGGTGCGCCGAGCTGGAAGCGGACACTACATTGGAAAGTTACTTCGTTTTGTTTAAGTGTTTTTTTGGTCATTCTAACGATCCAAAAATTCCGAAATACGCGCGTGTCATTCGGGAAGCCATGCTGCCCGAAGGTGGATGGAACATTTATCATGGCGGTCCGCCGGAAATATCCATATCGGTACTCAGTTATTTTGCCTTGAAACTAGCCGGTATCTCCGCCACTGAACCAGATATGCTGCGCGCGCGCGATGTAATTTTAAAACTGGGCGGCGCCGTGAAGTCCAATTCCTACACCAAGTACTATCTGGCGTTCTTCGGTCAGTACGATTGGAATTATGTGCCGACCATTCCGCCGGAGATGATGCTGGTGCCTACGGTTAGCCCGTTTCACATCTATCACATGTCGAGTTGGTCGCGGACGATATTTGTAACTCTGTCAGTAATTTACGCGCACAAGCCGATTATTTCGATCCCGAAAGATCGAGGCGTGGACGAATTGTTCGCAGGCGGTCGAGAGAAGGCTAAACTGGGCTTGGCACGCGATCAGGAGACGGTCACTTGGAAGAATTTCTTTCTCTTCGCTGATCGAGCCTTGAAAGTGGCCGAAAGCCTGCCCATTACCAAGGCTCGCGAAGTCGCCGTCAAACGCGCCGAACAATGGATCGTTGATCGGTTGCCGAAATCCGGCGGTTTGAGCGCGATTTTGCCGGCGATGATGAATTCCATGCTCGCTCTGAAGTGTCTGGGCTACTCCGAAGATCATCCGCTGGTCAAGTCCGGCATCCACGAACTGGATATGTTGGAGATGGAACGCGATAGCGAGCGCATTGAGATTCAGCCCTGCGTTTCGCCGGTGTGGGACACCAGCATCGCCATCTATGCGCTCGGCCAGACCGGATTGGATGCCGAACATGCCGCCATGAAACAAGGCGCGGCGTGGTTGCTATCCAAGCAGACTACTACGTCCGGTGATTGGCAAATGAATAATCCGATGCCGCCCGGCGGCTGGTATTTCGAGTTTCTTAATGAGTTCTATCCGGATGTGGACGACACTTGCATGACGCTAATGGCTTTATGTTTCGCCAACGGCGCCGGCAATCTGCCGGGACTATCCGCGCGCGACATGCCTGCCAGCGGTGTGCAGAGCGGGTTTAACGGGGCCGCGGCGCCGAATCGCGAGTACACTCTGTCCGACCAGCAAACAGCCATCGAACGTGGTGTGCAATGGATGCTGGGCATGCAAAATGACGATGGCGGCTGGGGTAGTTTTGACCGCGGTAACGATAAAGAATGGATGATTCACGTCCCCTTTGCCGATCATAATGCGATGATTGATCCCAGCACGGCTGATATCACTGCTCGCGTGCTGGAAAGTCTCAGTTACATGGACGAATACCATCTCGTCCGTCATCAGTACGTGGCCGACAAACCTAAAGTCAAAAAAGCGCAACAGGTGGTGCGCCACGCGATCACATTCATAAAGAATGATCAGTGCGAAGACGGCTCGTGGTTCGGGCGCTGGGGCGTCAATTACATCTATGGCACCTGGCAAGTGTTGCGCGGCTTGAAATTGATCGGCGAGGATATGAACAAAGGCTACGCGCGTCGTGCGATCGAATGGTTCAAACAGCATCAAAATTCCGATGGTGGTTGGGGCGAAAGCATCGCCAGCTATGATGATCCGAAGCTCAAGGGTCAGGGCGTCTCGACGGCCAGCCAAACAGCTTGGGCGCTGATGGGGCTGATCAGCGCCAATCAGAGCAATAGTCAGACCGTGCGACACGGCGTCAAGTTTCTCCTCGACACTCAGACGGATGAAGGTTCCTGGAACGAAGAGCAGTGGACTGGCACCGGTTTTCCGCAAGTGTTTTATCTGAGGTACCACTATTATCGGCACTACTTTCCGATGATGGCGTTGGCTCAGTACATTCAGTTCCGGTAACCGTTCACCGCAGAGCCACATTCGAGGCCAAGCCGCAACCCAAAGGCGTTGTTGACGGGGAGACAAGGGGACGGGGCGACGGGGGGAAACAGCTTTTGCTCAAAAGTCGCAAAAAATCTTTGCGTCACGCAAAGATTTTGATGGTTAACAGTACATCTGTGTTCATCCGTGTTTATCTGTGGTTTCATTTCTTCGTAGCGCGCTTTTGGTTGCGGCTTGACCGCGTATATGACTCTATGGTAAAAGTAGACTGACCGATTACCAAATTAAGGAGTAAACAATGTTAACGCTAACTTATTTAGGTCATGCCGCGGTAATGATACATACCGCGAACCAGTGCGCCATGATAGCGCATCCATCCAGCGGGTGGAAGACCCGTCTCGGTTCGGACTGCAAGAGCCGAGTAGCTATCCTGACGGTGGGAAGCGTCGAAAAGGCGGCCACTGAAGCATCAGGAGAAAGAAGGCTGA
>JAZDLP010000136.1:0-8666 GCA_043801885.1 Planctomycetota bacterium
TAGACTTACAAGAGAGCGTAAGATGTAGCTCGGGAGCAAGATAGTACTCTGTCGTTGAAATAACAGATGGGCGGAAGATACCGCTCGGGCAGAAGATAACGGGCAGGCGTAAGACTGTGTGGAAACCCAATTTCACGATAATTGCCACAGCATTAACGGAGATGATAATGCCAACAATTTTCGAAAAAGATGGCTATAATTTTTTTTCTGCAGTAATGAACACCTGCCAATTCACGTACATATTCGTCATGGCGGTGGAGAAGCGGCATGAGCACATTGGTTGATACTGGAATAAAAGCAACTTGCAAAAATGGTTATATTACTGTTCAGATGGAAGCTGTGCTTACGACTAAAAGCCCAACGAAAAAACATGATTAGATTTTAGGCGTAAGATAGTAATCAGGCGTTAAAAAAACAACCAAGCGGAAGACAGTAACCAATTTCGGAGATGAATTCTGACGTGGCTGAGCACAATGGATCGGTACACATCTTTCATGCGGAGATTAAAGCGGGTGTCTTCCTGACATTCTGCCTGGCATTGTTTATTGTCATGCTCTTCGGTTTGAGCAAGTTCGGACACGTTTGGCGCGGTCGGCAATTAATTCAAGTTGTCTTTACGCACGCTAACGCGCTGCGATCCGAAGCTCCGGTACGCTACAACGGCATGGAATTTGGCAATGTCCGGAGTGTGACCATCGTTCGCCTCGACGCGGATTTGCTGGCGAAGTTCCCGACCTTGACTCGCAGTCATCTACCCAACCTGCCATTGACCGAGGCTGAACGTGAAAAGTTGCGACAAGGCGGCGATGACCAGCTAGATACGGCGATCCGCAAGATCATTGGCGGTCGCGCCATGGCGTTGCTGACTCTGGACGTGTTGACCGAAGGCGATACGCGGCGTTTCCGCATGGATGACGAATATCGCATCACCGGCAGCTTGCTGGGCGATAGCGCGGTCGAAGTATGCACCGGCAGCGGCACGTTGATTCAGGCTGCGCATGAGCAGTGCTTCATCGGTGTCAGCGGCGACATGTACACCGACTTGGGCAAGAGCATCAGTCAGGTCAAGGATATTTTGGCGTCTATGGCCGAGACAGTCGGTGGCAATGCTCAGCGCCAGACGATTCAGGAGCAACTCGCTAACTTTGATAAATTCACCGTCAGAATTGATACCACTTCCGGTTCTCTGAGCGAGAAACTGCCGCAAATTTGGGATCGTCTGGACCAGCGTCTGGGCAATGCTCAAGCCACTCTCACGGATATCGAGACCAAAGTCGTCAAATTGCAGCCGGACATCGATCAAACTCTGACTAACGCGCAGCAATCAATCACGGATATTCAAAAAGACACCGATCAGTCGGCGCGAGAATTGCAAGAGAAAGTCGAACGCTACCGCCAATCGGCTCAAACAACCATCGCCGACTGGCAAAAGATCATGGCCGATTATAAAGATTCGTTGCCTGCTCAAATCAAGGCCGCGAGAGAGTTGACCGACAACTTCGGGCCTATGCTAAACAAATTGGATATGGCTCTGACTCGCGCCGACGACCAGTTGAACAAAGGCATTGACAGCACTCGCGCCACGCTTAACGAATACATCGTCATCGCCGGAAATCTCGAAGAGACAACCTATCGGCTGAAACGATGGCCATGGAGTTACGCGCAGCAGCCCGACGCTAACATATTGCAGGTGTACGATACGCAATGGCGCCATGATCTGGCTCGCCGCCAGTACTTGGAACTGCGCGCCGAGTTGGATCGGACGCGCCTGAGTATCAGTCAGGCAAGCGCGGCAGATCGGTCGCACGTGGCGCGCATCGAACAACTGCTCCGCGAATCCGAGACGACGTTTGACGTGGGAAAAGCATCAACTACTCACAAGCCGCCGACTAAGAAAGCGAAGTAAGATGACTTCTCCGCAATACTCCAATATAGAGATTAAAGTCGGCGTGTTCCTGGCCTTCTGTCTGGCGCTGTTAACGCTAATGTTAATCATTTATGGTCAGGTTGCGCCAATCTGGAGCAGTCGTGCGGAGATTGGTGTGGCGTTCGAGAACGTCATGTCTCTGCGTTCTGACGCGCCAGTGCGTTACAATGGTCTGGAAGTGGGACGAGTCAAATGGCTGCGCACTTTGCACTTGGATAATGATAATATCGAGCGCTTGTCGCCATTAACCAAACGCGACTTAGAGAATCTGCCGCTGCGGTCAGAATCGCTGCGCCGGCAACTGCGTGCGGCCGACGACGCGAACTTCGAATCGCTGTGCCGCAACGCGCTCAAGAACCGATCCATGATCGAGCTGTGCTTGGAAGTGCTCCAGGAAGACAATATCAAGTGCTATCGCAAAGACGATCAGATACGTATCGTCTCTACGATCTTCGGTGACGCAGCCGTCGAGATTATCTCCGGCAGTGGCGACATCAATACTGTCGCCGGCAACCAACTTCTGATCGGCGCCGCCGGCAATTTTTTCAGCAATTTGTCCAAGAGTATGAACGAAGTAAAAGACATCTTGTTCGACGTAAATGAAGTAGTCGGCGCTCAGGAACGCCGCCACTTGGGACGATCCAAAGATCGCCTGTCCAATATCAACGCTAAACTAGACAGTATTACAGAGCTGGCCGGCCGCCGCATTGACGTTACTGCGCAACGTATGGACAAACAGAGCGACGGCATCACCGTTACAATAAATAATGCTGTCAAAATGCTCGAAGACCTGCGTCCGCAAAGTCAACAGACCGCAGACCGCGTAAAAGTCGGACTGAAGGATATGCAAGATCGCATCAATGCGGCGCAAGCCGAATCTGCGAAGACGTGGAGTGAAGTTGCGGCGGATGCTAAAACGGCGCGTGCAGACATCAAAGAAGTGTGGGATAAAAGCAAGCCGGACTACGACCAGGCGCGCAAAGTGGGAAAGGAAGTCTACGACAAGTTCAGCGGACTATCACGTCAGGTGGACGGCATTCGCGATACTGCCGGACGGCTAATGTCGCAAAATGAACCCGAACTAACGCGTATGCAGGAGTCTTTTAAGAACGGGTTGGTTAATTTAAAGTATTTCGGGCAGGCGGCGAACGAGAATAAGGATTTGATGCTCTCGGAAAAAGACAAAGGCGAGCACCTGTACAGCACCGCGGTCTGTATCTATCGCGATCTGAGCAATGTTACGCAGCGTATCGGACGAACGGGAACAGAAATGGATGAAACTTGCGCCATGCTGACGGCCAATCCAGAAGCCGCGCCGTTACTAACCAAGGCGCGCGCTTTATGCCTGCGGCTGAGTAGCCTGCGCGATAAGCTGGCTGAGACACAAAACGTCATCGAGAATAAAATGCCGGAAGTTGAACGCAGAAAATAGGTAACCGTTCACCACAGAGCCACAGAGGACACAGAGATGGAATTAAATAAGATAACGGAACAGATCGTAGGATTAGTCATCGAGATTCACAAGGCTCTGAGGTCGGAATGGCTGGAATCCGTTCATTATAAAGAGCGTCTGTTGATCAACTGCAATGTCCCAGTTTTCAAGAATAACATCCGCAAGAAAAATATTAAGAGTTTCTCTGTGCCTCTGCTCCGAAAATACCGCAGTGTGCGCGGTATTTTCATCGTTTCCGGGTGACGCGCAGCGTCATCGCGACTGATATGTGTATCAAATCAGAGTTGGTCGCGCTTATAATTTTGGAGTAAAACATGGCGCCACAGTATATTTTTCAAATGGAAAATCTCCGCAAGTTTTATGATAAGAAAGAAGTGTTAAAAGGCATCTGGCTGTCGTTCTTTCCGGGCGCCAAAATTGGCGTACTGGGCAATAATGGCGCCGGCAAATCCACGCTCCTGCGCATCATGGCGGGCATGGATAACGATTTTGATGGCGAGGCGCGGCCCTACAGTCAGGCCACGATTGGCTTCGTCCCGCAGGAACCTCAACTCGATCCAACCAAAAATGTTCTTGGCAATCTGGAAGAATCCGTCTCATCGACGCGTGCGCTGCTGCAGCGATACGACGAGATTAACCAAAAACTGGCCACCGATCTCTCCGAAGAAGAGATGACCGCGACGCTCGAAGATTTGACCAAAGCGCAGGAACAGATTGATGCTTGCGATGGTTTCAACCTCGACCGCCGTCTGGAAATCGCCATGGATGCTCTGCGCCTGCCGCCGCCGGATCAAGCGGTGGCGACTTTGTCCGGCGGCGAAAAACGCCGCGTGGCATTATGCCAGGCGCTCATGCAGGCGCCCGATCTCTTGCTGCTTGATGAGCCGACCAATCATCTCGACGCCGAATCCGTCGCGTGGCTTGAGCGGCATTTAAAGGAGTATCGAGGCGCGGTCATTGCCGTCACGCATGATCGCTATTTTCTGGATAATGTCGCCGGTTGGATTCTGGAATTAGATCGCGGCAAAGGCATTCCCTGGCAGGGCAATTATTCATCGTGGCTGGAGCAAAAACAAAAACGGATGGCAGTCGAAGAAAAGCAGGAGAGCGCTCGGCAAAAAACATTGCAGCGCGAGTTGGAATGGGTACGCCTGGCGCCGCGCGCTCGCGTAGCCAAAAGCAAAGCGCGTCTGGCGGCTTATGAACAGATGGCTGCGCAGCAAATGGAAATCCGCGAAGAAGTGCTGGAGTTGCAATTGCCGCCCGGCCCGCATCTCGGCGATAAAGTCATCATGGCTCGGAACGTCCGCAAAGGTTTTGGCGACCGCATTCTGATGGACAATATGTCATTCTCGTTGCCACCCAATGGCATCGTCGGCGTCATCGGTCCCAACGGCGCGGGCAAAACGACACTGTTCAAAATGATCATCGGCCAGGAAAAACCAGACGCCGGCGAAATCGAGATCGGAACCACAGTGGCGCTCAGTTACGTAGATCAGAATCGCGATACACTCAATCCGAATCAAACCGTGTACGAAGAAATTGCCGATGGCAACGAATTTATCTACTATGGCAAACAACGCCTGTCAGCGCGCAGTTACGCGGCGCGGTTTAATTTTAAAGGCGCTGATCAGCAGAAAAAAGTTGGCTCTCTCTCCGGCGGCGAGCGCAATCGCGTACAGCTCGCCAAATTGCTCAAACGCGGCGGCAACGTGCTGCTGCTGGACGAACCGACCAACGATCTGGATGTGGATACGCTGCGCGCGTTGGAGGAAGCGGTCGAGAATTTTGCCGGCTGCGCGGTGATCATCAGCCACGACCGCTGGTTCCTGGACCGCATCGCCACACATATCCTGGCGTTTGAAGGCGACGGAAAAGTGCGCTGGTTCGAGGGCAATTATCAGGCTTATGAAGCCAGTCGCCACGAAGAATTGGGCGCGGACGCGGATCGTCCGCATCGCATGGTTTATAAGAAATTAATCCACTAATACGCTTGGATTTTTGATCGCATATTTATAAACTACTTGGCTGTGCTGTGTTGGATACAAGTCGCTTTTTGGAAAAAGGAGGAAATCGTATGCAGATATGTCTGATAAGTCTGGTTGTAGTGTTCGTTGTGAATTCGTTGTGGGGCGCCGAGTCGGCGATGGAGACGAATAAAGCCGCCGGCGAAGCGTTTTTAGCCGAGAATAAAAAGAAAGAAGGCGTGGTCACTACAGATAGCGGGCTGCAGTACAAAGCGCTGCAGGAAGGCACAGGCGAGAAGCCCAAGGCAACCGACAAGGTACAAGTCCATTATCGAGGCACGACGATCAAAGGCAAGGAATTTGATAGTTCCTACGCGCGCAAGGAACCGATTGTCTTCGCGCTTAACGAGGTCATCAAGGGCTGGACGGAAGGCGTACAGTTGATGAAAACAGGCGCCAAGTATCAGTTTTTTATCCCCTCAGATTTGGCCTATGGTCCACGCGGCGCGCCGCCGGCCATCGGTCCAAACGAGACTCTTATTTTCGAAGTCGAGTTATTGGCTATTAAAAAATAAAGTAATCGTCTATTCCGTTATCTTATTCAATTCTGTCTCTGTATTCTCTGTGGCTCTGTACGGTTACAAAATAAAAGCGTACTTCGCAATTTATTGGGCATTTGATTATTGAAAAACTATTAAAGGCGTATTATGTAAAAACAGTAGATGATAATCCTCCATGCACGCATCAATTACTGCGATTAGCGGAGAAAATAGATTTATTATTGACTGAAGAACAGCGAGACGCCCTTTTGCTCATAACGACATTTAACATCAACGTTCGATATCCAGATTATAAATATGAATTTTACAATAAGTGTACAAAGGAGTATACGGAAATTAATATTACTAAGATAAAGGAGTTGCATCTATGGCTCAAGTGGCAGATTCAAAAATAATTTTGGAAATTATAAAAAAATATCTTGTTCACCTTCGGAATGCTCATATATCGTTTGATCAGGTTTATCTTTATGGTTCTTACGCTAAAGGAAATCCACAAGGAGATAGTGATATAGATTTGGCAATTATTTCGCAAGAGTGGCAACCTGATATTTTTGAAGCCCAATTTGAATTGATGAAATTAGGGCGAAAAGTTGATACACGAATAGAACCTCACCCACTCAGAAAATCTGAATTTAATAAAACGAATCCTTATGCTCGAGAAATTTTGACTACAGGAAAACAGATAAAAATATAAACAAAAAAGAAGATGAGGAACGGAGCAAATAAAGGGGCGATGTATCTATTTATCTTAGATTGATAAGGTTTATAGGTTTCCTTAACAACCTAAATACATTATATAAGGTGGAAATTTTGGTGGGTGCAATAATTGATATAATAGAAAAAGAAACTGATGGGAAAAGTTTTAAGTCTCATAAGTATTGCAATGATAATGTCGCATTATCTAATATTGAATACGATGATTTAGAAGAAGTTGTATGGAAAAATTATGGCGAAACGGAACAACATAAAAACCCAGTTAATTTGAATCAACGGGCAGATTACTTAAGTGATAAAGAGTCTATTTTTACTTATTTTTTGGACGGCTCTCGCCATACCTATAAAGTGGATGATATTTCTTATAATAAAGATGTTTATCCGATCATGGCTGGTCAAATAGGCATTGGTTGTTGTAAGCGAATCAAAAAAGAAGTTAGTCCTGAGCAAATCACACTAAAACTGGTTATTGTTCTGCCTGACATAGCGTATAGAGATGGATGGGGAGCAGATATTTTTTTGCCGATGTGGTAAATAAGATAAATAGTAACAATAAAATGAAAAATTACTTTAGAGTACAGTTTGATTCGATTCTTACATATAAGCGAGATAAGGATGATAAATTAGAAAAAAAAGGTATTGCTGTAATTCAAGATTACATGGTTGAATTGGAAAAAATTGCTGTTTCAGATTTAGTTGTGAAAGACAAGTTAAACCAAGACAACTTTTTGATAAAAGATGGCTCGTTAGAATATAAAGTTGTTTCAGATAACAGCCGAAATCTTCGAAATGAGCGTGTTGCAAATTACTATAAATATGTTATTGGTGTTTCTAAGTCTTTTGACCCAACTAAATGCTTGATAAAAGGTGGAGGGACAAATTCTGATATAATTGCCAATCTAAAACCTTTTGAAAGAACACCAGTCTATATGTACCAATCAAAAATAGCGGGCAATGTATTTTTTGCTATCTGGTATTTGCGGTTACGAGATTCGAAATATACTCATAATGTATTTGATGGTGTCGTTAAAGTTGAAAAACTGGTTATCGGAGACGAAGAACAGGAAAAAGGATTGGATTCAGAAATGATTGATCACATTTCATCACATCTCTCGAACGAGCGAAATCCTGTATGCTATGGTAGTGATACAAGATGGGCAAACCATATTTACCCGGTTTATTTAACAGAATCGTATATAAAAAGCAAATATTTAAGCAATAATTTATTTTTACAATTATTTTAGGAGGGGATTAGAATGAGTATTATTGGTAGAGTTATAGCAACCGAAAAAGCACCGACCACAATTGACGAGTTTTGTTTTTGGACGGATAAAAGTCTTATATTAAATCCATTTGATGTTGTAAAGGTTGACCACATTAATGGTAGCCATACTTTTGCCGTTATAGAAGAAATATCACATATCACCGATTCCGCAAGTTTTTTATCAAACTATATTTCAAGTGATTTTGGAGATGTAAACGCCAATGAAGGTACCTTTAGAATTGGGATGAATTATGTGAAGGCTAATGTGGTAGGTAATAATAAGGGTATTTTTATACCTGTTCAGAGTAATTCAAAAGTAAGTCTTGCGACAAAAGATGAAGTTTCATTTGCATTGGGACTTAATGATGTTAAAAGCCCCTTAGTGTGTGGATATCTTGAAATGTATGAAGGCACCTCCAATGGTGAAAAAATTACTCTTCCGGTCAATATTGATTCGAGATTTTTAATAGGACCCGAAGGAGCACATTTGAATATATCTGGGATTTCAGGTCTTGCGGCGAAAACATCGTATGCTATGTTTCTTTTGAAATCAATTCAAGATAAATATTTTGAAAATGAAACTGTTGAAGATGATGTCGCTTTTGTTGTTTTTAATGTAAAAGGCAAAGATTTGCTTGCAATAGATGACTCTGTTGATTTATTCCAAAATAATCCAAGATTATTCATAATGCATTGAAAATAATTGAGATAAAGCAATAAAAGGGCTTGACATTTTGGGGGAGTTATGGTATAATTTTCTATTATAACTTATTGATATGAT
>JAZDLP010000157.1:0-5790 GCA_043801885.1 Planctomycetota bacterium
AAGTGCACACTAGCGCAAGTACCAGTGCATGGCGTTGCTTTTCGGCGCTTCCGCCGCACCATCAATCCTTTCGTGCTGGCCGGCCAGATTTACGCCATTCACCGAACTTCACAACAAATTTGCGCGCTTTGTCGCGAAAAGCGCTTCCACATACTACACGCTAACACGGATACAGCGGCAGTAGTGGCTTGGGAAACTTCACGCATAACTGGAATTCCTTTCGTCTGGCATTGCCGCGATATACGTCCGATGCACGGATTTGCGCGAGTCTTGAGTGGCGCGGCCAGCGCGGTTGTAGCTATCTCCGACGCGGTCGAAAAACACCTGCTCAAAGAAGGCGTCAAACTCGAAAAGATTAAACGTATTAATAACGGCATTGATCTGTCACGCATGAGCGCCTCTGAAGACCGCGTCGTGACTTACTTGCAATACAACGAGGGCAGGCGGGACGCCTGCGATACTCACGTCGCGGCTCGCTTGCGCGCGCGAGCCAAACTTGGGATTGCCGACACGCGCGCAGTGATACTCTCTGTTGGCGCATTTGTGCCGTGGAAGAAGCACGAGTTGTTCATCGAGACTATAGATCGGCTGCGGCAGCGGATCCCGACAATACTAGGCCTGCTGGTTGGCAGCGACAAAATGAACGAGAATCGCGATTACGAAGATGCCCTGTGCAACTTCGCCACCGACTTGGGTTTGCTGAAAAGCGATACTCTGCGGCTGCTGGGTGAGCGCGACGATGTGCCCGAACTTATGGCGGCCGCCGACTTGCTGATTTCGTGCAGCGAAAACGAGCCGTTCGGTCGCGTACTGGCCGAAGCTGGCGCGGCTGGTTTGCCCGTGGTGTCCACGCGTTCCGGCGGCAAGACCGAGATCGTCGTAGACGAAGTCACCGGTGTGCTTACTCGCCAAGACGATACGCCGGCGCTGGTGGAGGCTTGCACACGCCTGCTAAATGACGCCAACCAACGCCAGACATTGGGCGAGCAGGCGCGCAAGCGTGTCGAAACGCTTTACGACGTCCGCCGTACCGCGAATGAGCTGGCGGCACTATTCAAAATGATCGCCATGAGCAAAAACTAATACAGCGTAATAATTTACAAAGATTTATTAAACATTTGCGCCATACAATTGTATTGCTTATTGGCTCAAGAAAAATATCGTAGCGCAGACGTCTCACCTGCAATCTAACAAGGAGGTTTCAGATGCGCCCATTCGAAGCTAATCCGCAACCAAAAGACGTTGTTGACTGGGGGACAGGCAGGCGGGACGCCCGCGGTACGGTCGGATTGGCGCTCGCGCTGCTGATCAGTATGACGTTGATCGCGCCAGCGGAGGAGGCTGCTCCTGAAAAAGAATTGGCGAAAATAATCTTGCAAGGCGCAGGGATCAAGTCCGGTCAGGTGCTCTGCGCGCATCTTGGCTGTGGCGAAGGGAAGCTTACTCTGGAACTGGCCAGAGAAGGTAGATTTCTCATTCAGGGACTTGCCGCCGACCAGGAAACCGTTCTGAAGGCGCGCAGGACACTGCAAGCGACGGGACTTTCCAGCGCAGCGACGGCGATCTTCTGCGACTTCAAGGAACTTCCTTATACCGAAAATATCGTCAATCTCATAGTCGCGGAAGATTTACCCGCGCTGTTGAAGAGCGGTCTATCCTTAAAAGAAATTTTCCGCGTCATCTGCCCGCTCGGCACAGCCTATCTGGGATTGAAGGATGACGTGTCAGAAGCGAAATTAAAAGCCGGCTTGCAAGAAATCGGGATTACTCAATATGAAATTGTCAAGAATCAAGGCTCCTGGTTGAAGGCGAAGAAGCCTTGGCCGAAAGAGATGGACGAATGGAATCACTGGCGGAATAAAGCGGACAACAATCCAGTATCGAAGGATACGCTCATCGGTCCGCCGCGGCAATTGCGCTGGCTGGCGGATCCGCGATGGCTTATAGCCGGAAGTACGGGGCATGTTCGAGTTTCGGCTAACGGACGACTTTTCTATACAAGCGGTCATTTTGGAGTAGATGGCGTAAAATATGATAAGAACCCTTTTGATCTGATCGCCCGCGACGGCTTTAACGGCCTCTTTTTATGGAAGCGATCCTTCCCCGCCTTTACTGCAGAAACCGAATCCAAGAAGTTAACGAATTCATTCGGTCCTACTACTTCCGAAATCAAACGCGTCGTCGTTGCCGCCGGAGATCGTCTTTACGTTGTTTTGGAGACGGGCAAGTCTCTGGAAGCTCTTGATGCGGCGACGGGCGAAACTATTCTGGTTTATAAAGAAGGCGGCGCGCCGACTGATGTGCTCTATGTCCAAGATACGCTTATTTTAGCGGGCGGAGGACCGGTGCGAGCGCTCGATCCGATCAAGGGAACTGTTCGCTGGACGAGCACTTATTCAAAAGGAAGCTATATGATTGCCGCTGGCGACGGCAAACTCTTCGTTCCTGACGCTTCCGGGAAGTTTGTCTGTCTGAATATCGAGACTGGAAAAGAGGTCTGGAATGTCGCTCAAGGTTTTGGCGAGCTTCAATTTTATCAGAACGGGATTCTTTTCTTTCTTCAAAATACAACAACGCATGCTATATCCGCCTTGGATGGCAAACCGCTCTGGAACTATCAAGCCGCACGAGGCTACTATGGCAAGCCTACACGACCTACAACCCCTAAAGTCTTCTACGCCAATGGGCTCTGTTGGAACGACGCAAAGATTACGGAGACAAAGTTTGCCTACATAGGCTTGGACCCGCTCACCGGCAAAGAAGTTAAGCGCGTTTTACACGACGGATTCGGAACACGATGTTTCCCGGACTTCTTCTCTGAGCATTATGTCTTGGCGACAGATAACCACTGTCTGAACCTGAAGACAGGGGAATATTACCACGGCGCTAATTTTACTCGCGCCGCGTGCGCAGTCGGCGGTATGGCGGCGAATGGGTTGTTTTATCCCTTTGTGCAAACTTGCATGTGTTATCCCCAAACCCGCGGTATGACGGCAGTCGCCTCGGCTAAGCATGAAGAGCTACTTACGGATAAGTTCCGGTGGGAGAACGTCTTGGAACAAGGGCCGGCCTACGGGAAGGCGCTTACCTCCGCCGAGATCGCGCCACCGACGGACTGGCCCGATTTCAGGCACGATCCTTTGCGCACTGGTTGGAACAACACTGTCGTTCCCGCCGACGGTCAGAAACTTTGGGAAGTTGCGCTGGGAGACCAAGTTACAGCGCCGGTAATCGCCGGAGGCAGAGTTTATATCGGAGCGGTCAATTCCCAACGGCTCTTCGCGCTGAATGAGAAGACCGGCGAGCGCATCTGGGATTACATCGCTTCAGGACGGTTCCAAACGCCACCCACGATCTTCGAAGGGCTGTGTCTCTTTGGCACACTGGACGGCTGGGTGACCTGCTTGACCGCGGACAAAGGCGAGCTGGTTTGGCGTTTCCGCGCCGCGCCGGAACCGAGACAGATCATAGCGTATGAGGGACTTGAATCACCTTGGCCGGTTTATGGTGTGGTTATACAGAAAGGCACTGTAGGATTTGCGGCCGGAAGAAACTCCGATGCGGACGGTGGCGTTTATATCTATACGCTTGAACCGAAGACCGGGAAAGTCCTCTGGAAAAAGCGGCATTTTACATCTTCTTGGGCTTATAAGCAGGACGTCGCCACCGAAAAATATCTCTGGATTCAGCCGCGAGGCATTGAGGGCGCCACAAAAAAACCTGCTCCTCAGGAGTGGACTGTCAAAAAAGTTACAGACGCGGCATTATTTAAAGAGGGAGGCGTTTACAAAATAGATCCGGGAACGAAACGGATTGTTTGGCTAACGGATGCGGAACTTCAGAAAGACCAGGAAAAATCCAAGTGGGAGACTTGGAAAGCGGACGTTGAAAATCTGATTAAAATCATCGGTGGCATCTCCGTCCGGATTCGCGAATACTTAGTCGGTGACATTCCGGTCGCTGGCAAGGATGGCTTTCACGTAAAAAGCTGGAGATTCGGCTGGCAAGATGGTGAAAGTTACTATAACACCAGCGCTCTTAGCAGCCTTCGCGGTGGCGCCACACTCATGCAAAACGTCAGTAATTGGCGATGTTTCTCTTGGATGGAGCACCAGCAGTATTACGGCGATGGGCGGCCGATTGTTTATGACGACAAATGGTGTTACGGATCAAAATCGCCAAAAGAGGGCCAAGATCGGATAGATATCGTCGGCAAAGGCGTTAAGATCATAGCTTGGTCGCAAGCCCCTGCGCCCGACGGAGCTAAACGCAATAGAAAGCCTTTTCTCTGGGAAGTTAAAGACATTCCGATCCGCACCCTGTCCATGGCGGGCGCCGATCAAGTCTTGTTTGTGGCAGGTGTGCCGGACGAAGGGTTGACGCAAGATTTGCCGCCAGAGCAGTTCTGGCCACCGCTCGAAGGCAAAAAAGGTGGAGACCTTTACGCCTTATCCAAGACCGATGGCAAGCTTCTACATAAGCAAAAGATCGAATATATGCCTATCTTTGACGGCATGGCTGTAGCGAACGGGCGACTCTACATTTCGGTCGAAGGCGGGAAACTGCTTTGTTTCGGGAAGTGAGGAACTGCAAATAAGCGAACTGAAGTATCCACAGATGAACGCAGATTAACGCAGATGAACTACTAACCGTGTATCCGCAGTGTTACCGATAGATTATACTGAGCCAATAAATTAAGCTACAGATGAGCGAAAATATACTATGATTCTGTCTCTGTGTCCTCTGTGGCTCTGTGGTGAACGGTTGCTTTGATAAGGAGGGTTATTATGGATTTTACTGAAGTGATTATGACTCGAAGGAGTGTTCGCTCTTTTAAGCCGGACCCCATTCCGGATGACGTGCTGATTCGCGTGCTGAATGTCGGGCGGTTCGCGCCTTCCGCAAATAATCTTCAACCTTGGCGTTTCATCGTGGTTCGCGACGAAGTTCGGCGGCGAAAATTGGCTGAACACGCGGATCAACCGTTCGTCGGCGAGGCGCCGATTGTTCTAGTCTGCTGTGGGAAGCGTTACCATGATCGCTACAGTTGGATCAGCGATCGGCTCTACCTGATGGACTGCGCCATCGCCATTGATCACTTGACGTTGGCCGCGCGGAACGAGGGACTGGGTACTTGCTGGATCGGCGCGTTTCAGCGTGGACGCGTAATGAGCGTCGCTCAAGTTCCTGCGGAGTACGATGCGCTCATGCTCCTACCCATCGGCTATCCCGCTTCCGAAAAAGCGTTTCACGAAACTTCCGCACGCCAGCCGCTCTCGGATATTGTCTCGGAATTACCGGCGATGAGTGCTGAAAAAAAATAATGGCAAGCATGCTTTTTATCGGTGGACGGGGTTTGCCGGTTTAGCCCGGCGCACGGAGGACGCGACATGAAATGGAAAGACTGTGTACGGGCAATCGTTGGTTTATTGTTGTTTTCCGCAATCCTGCAGGCGGAGGAGAGCGGTAAAGCGATTTGGCAATTCGAGCCGCCGGGGCGGCCTTGTCAGAAATGGGGAAAATATGACACGCCAGTCAGCCCGCTGGTGACGGAAGAATATGAGCCTCTTGCAAAACCTAAAAATCCGTAAGGATTAAGTGACGGGCAGAGACGATTCTATAGGTTTTCCCGTCTGTTGAGCCTCTTGCAAACCTTCCGCGTCTCTTATTTCGGAAGGTTTTGCAAGAGACTCCACCTGTTTTTCTTTTACACCGTCGCATTCATTGACTGGGCCGCGCGCTATATTTTGTTAGGAATCCGCGCATCAAGATAGTCTCACTTGTCGGTTT
>JAZDLP010000165.1:0-5191 GCA_043801885.1 Planctomycetota bacterium
AAGACTGCGCCTACGCTGACACAGAAGAGTTGAATTTAAAATAATATCCCCCTATCTCCATAATCTCCATATCTCCCTTTCTTACACTATCTGAATGGCTATAAACCGTTGGATAAAAGATAAGGACTGAACGGTTACCAATTTTTTAAAAACTTCGGGCGTGTTGGGCGCATGTCGCTGAAAAACTGCTGCGCCGCCACGCAAATATGGTATCATTTTTATTTCCTATGAAAAAGATTAATCGATTTCAGCTTTGTCTCCGATCAGTCGCGGAACGCGATAGCCGGATGGCGATCACTGACCTGATTGATCCGGATGGTTTGCCGCCTCGGTTCGAGGGGAGCGCGGCTGAACGACGCAAGAAGCGTGAGACGATTCGGTTCATCGCCCAGAAAATCCGACGGTCGAAACAAACGGTTCTCATGTACGGCGCTCATCTTATTAAGAACGGACTCGGTCCCGCCGTGATCCGGCTTTTGGAGGGCGGATGGATTGAGCACATCGGCACCAACGGCGCCGGAGTTATTCACGACTGGGAACTGGCCTGGTTTGGCCGCACCAGCGAGGACGTGCGCCGTTACGTTAGCGAAGGACAGTTTGGAATCTGGCAGGAGACCGGCTTTTATCTCAATCTTGCCGCGATTCTTGCCTGGGCCGAAAATCGCGGCTTCGGCGAGACGGTGGGACGGATGATCGCCACGGATCGAGTTATAATTCCGAATCCTCGAATCCTTGAACGCGAGATACAAACTCTTGAACAGCGCTTTTCGCGGGAAAAAGATCTCTTCCGGCGCGGAGAGATTCGACAAACCTTGACTGGCAAAATCAACCTGCTCCGACACATCGAATCCGACTTCCCAGTCTTTGGTCTTTGTCCCGGAACGCACCGGATACCGCATCCCAGCGGCGCCGCCTTCCAGAAGGAGATCAGCGTCCTCGGCCGCGCATATAAACTCGAAATTCCGTTCACCGTGCACAAAGGGATCGGGCACGACATCATTGATACTCATCCTCTCAACGATGGTCCAGCTATCGGCGCCGCAGCCACAAACGACTTTCTCTCCATGGGTTACGCACAGTCCCTCCTTGAACGAGGCGTTTACATCTGCGTCGGTTCCAGTGTGATCGCGCCCATGATCTTTGAGAAACTTCAATCCATGATCAACAATCTTCGCATCCAGCGCAAGGGATTGCCGCCACTTCGTAATTTTCTCATCGTGGTTAATGACATCCAGCATGAGGGTGGTTGGACTCGTGAGCCGGAAAAGCGGGACGCCGACTACTATCACCGATTTACCAAGACTTTTCGGAGGATGGGTGGAGAATTCGTGTACTTCGAGGATGATAATCGAAAATTCATCCTTAACTTGCTCGCGGAACTCAGGTAACAAAAGAGAATTGCGGATTGAAAATTGCAATGAAACCATTATTGCCGGATACACATCCTGAAGCAGAGAAGGTACTGATTGCGTTATTGCGAAAGACGCCTGCCTGGCAAAAATGTCAGCAGGTATCTAGTATGATTCATGCCTGCCGGCAACTTTCATTGGTTGGATTAAGAATTCGTTATCCCGACGCATCGGAAAAAGAATTGCGCCGTCGTTTGGCTGCTTTATGGCTGCCTCGAGAATTGGTTATTAAAGTCTATGGGTGGGATCCGGAAAAAGAGGGTTATTGATTTGGACGAACTGATTAGAAAAGCTTTGGATGAGGCAGGCACAAAGAGATGAACGAAAAACATTTGTGCGCCTCGAAGATTGGTGTCGCTACAGATTCATTTCGCTGACGAGGAATGATGTATCGTAGGCGTTGGCGACAAACTTGACGTGCGCGAAAATCTCACGGAGCAGCGGCGTTGTGGTCGAGAGACCTTCCAGCACCAGTTGATCCAGCGCGCCGCGCATGCGACCGATGGCGTCCAGTCGGTCGGAGCCGTGCACAATGAGTTTGCCTAACAACGAGTCATAATTAGACGGGATATTATAGCCAGAGTAGATATGTGTATCCATGCGAATGTTCTTGCCGACGGGCGGCGCAAACAGACCGATGCGTCCCGGCGCCGGAGCGAACTGGCGCTTGGGATCCTCTGCGTTTATGCGACATTCAATCGAATGCCCGCCGACCTTCAGGCGCGCATCCATATCCTTCTGACGCCAGCGCAGTTTCTCGCCCGAAGCGATGCGCAACTGCTCTTCAACCAAATCCAATCCCGTCACCATCTCTGTCACGGGATGCTCGACTTGAAGGCGCGTATTGACTTCGCAGAAGTAAAATTTACGCGCCTTGACATCATAGATAAACTCCACGGTGCCGGCATTGGTGTACTTGGCCGCTTTCATCAGTTTGACGGCGGCCATCTGCAGGTCGTAGCGAGTGCGTTTGTCAAAGCCTGGCGCGGCGCAAGGCGATTCCTCCACAAGCTTCTGATAGCGACGCTGGATGGAGCAGTCACGTTCGCCGAGATGAATCACAGTGCCACGTTCGTCGGCCAATATCTGCACTTCGATATGCCGCGCTCTCTCGATGAACTTCTCCATATACAGCGAGCCGTTACCGAAGGCCGCTACGGCTTCGTTTTTGGCCTGAACAAAGTTAGCGCGCAAAGATGCGTCGTTATGGCTGATGCGCATGCCTCGTCCGCCGCCACCGGCCGCGGCTTTCAGCAACACCGGAAAGCCAATTTCCGTGGCCAGTTTTACCGCGGCATCAGCGTCTAAAAGAGCGCCATCAGAACCAGGAATGATCGGTACGCCGGATAATTTGGCCAACTTCTTAGCTTTGATTTTATCGCCGAGCGTTTCGATAGCATGCGTGGGCGGCCCGATGAAGGCGATCTTGCAAGCTCGACAGACTTCGGCGAAGTGCGCATTTTCACTGAGGAACCCGTAGCCGGGATGAATCGCGTCCACGTCAGCGACCTCGGCCGCCGCAATGATATTATTAATCTTTAGATAACTTTCCCGGGCGGGCGGAGGACCGATGCAGATGGCGCGATCAGCCAACTTCAGGTACAGAGCATCCTTGTCGGCCTGTGAATAGACCACCACGGTCTCGATGTTGAGCCGCTTGCATGTGCGAATAATACGCAGCGCAATTTCGCCTCGATTGGCAATTAGAATGCGTGAAAACATTATAACTTGGAATGACCGACGGCGGGGCCGAGCACAGGCTCGATGGTCCACTCGTGGGCCTTATCCGACCTCCACCAAAAACAGGGGCTGGCCGAACTCAACAGCGGAAGCATTCTCCACCAGAACTTTTTTAAGAGTGCCACTGAGACCCGCTTTAATTTCATTCATTACTTTCATCGCTTCGATGATACAGACAACATCATCCGCATTGACGTGGTCGCCGGGTTCCTTATAAGGCGGCTGATCGGGACCAGGCGAGCGATAAAATGTGCCGACAATCGGCGAAGTGATTTCTTTGGAGAGTTTTTCCGGCGACGTCGGTGTGGCGGCCGATACGACCGGAGCGCTCGCGGTAGAACCCGCCGCAGACAAAACTCCCGTCGTCGCCAAAACAGTCGCCGACGACTGCGCTGCGCCGCCACGCCGCGCGGAGAACTCCCAATCCGCTTCCTTGACCTGTAACTCGCTCAGGTCATGTTTCTGCATCAATAAAATCAGGCTTTCGACATCTTCCAGTTTCATAAGATCTCGATTCTGTGTTTCAAGTATCGAGCCGCACACGTTCGTAGGGGCGGTTCGCGAACCGCCCCTACAAACCGCTCCCTAACGGTCGCGGCTCGGATAATAATAGCCCAAAAGCAACCTTTTTTCCTTCAATGCAAAATCTTCAATCCCAAATCTAAAATTCCCTTACGTTTCTCCGCTCCAGCGCAACCCCTTCTCCAAACGACTCAGCACGCGATGTCCGAACGAGGTTACCAGCACCATATCTTCGATTCGTACACCGCCAATGCCCGGCAAGTATATTCCAGGCTCGACAGTAACCACCATCCCAGCTTTCAAAACACCCTTGGCCCGCGCGGATAACGAAGGCGATTCGTGGATATTCAGCCCCACCCCATGACCGGTGGAATGACCGAAAGCCTTTCCATATCCCGCCTTGCTGATAATCTGGCGAGCGGCCTTATCCACGTCCGCCAGAGCTACACCAGGCGCAATTCGCTGAATAGCCGCCTGCTGCGCGGCCAACACAATGCCATAGATATTCCGGAAACGAGAAGAGATGTTACCAAGAAAAAATGTGCGCGTCAAGTCGGAGTGATAACCGGCGACTTTGGCGCCCCAATCAATCAGAATGATTGCTCGGCGCGGCAGATGACGTTGAGTCGGCCGGCCGTGCGGCAGGCTGGAATGTGAACCAATCTGGAACATGCTCTCGAACGCCTGATCATCGCCGCCGGCCTGCACCATCAGGTAGCGTAGTTTTGCCGCGGCTTCGCGCTCCGAAATGCCAGGCTTTAACGACCGGCAGAGTTTCTTGAAGCAGGCCTCTTGAATGCGCAACGCAGCTTCGATCTGTCGAACTTCCCAAGGACTCTTGATTATTCGCAGCTCGCCAACTAACGAGTCTTCAGGCTTGATTTTGACGCCGGGAGCGGCCTTGCGCAACGCGCGCAGATCGGCTAATCGCATGTCTGTCGCTTCTACGGCCAGTTTGCGGACGCGCAGCTTCCGAGCATAGTAGCCGCTTTTCTTCATCAGGTTGCCCGACGGCCGAGTAACCACTGTCCAGCCCCGAGCTGAATTGCGGCCTTCCTCAATATAGCGAAAATCGGTCAATAAATATTTGCGCCGCGACGTAATCAGCAGCGCGCTATCGCTGCCAGTAAAGCCGGAGAGATACCGGACGTTCTGCTCGTTGACAATCAGCGCCACGTTCAATTTTCGAGCGATCAATATCCGCCGAAATCGCTCTAAACGCGCCTTCAATTCCGTCTGGGGCTTCCGAGTGGTCATGGTGGCTGCTCTTTCACTCACATTCTAATTGAATTGAACCCCTAAACAACTGGCCTTTCGCAGGTTTTTTGCGTTGAGACAATAAAATGAGTAAAGAACCATGACCCGGTTTGCCAATAAATTTAGGGCTCATCCGGAACGAGCGTACTTCACAAAGTGCGGAGGTCGGTAAAGTGGAGTTGAAAAAGCGTGGATATGCATGTCTATTCTGTGGATGTTTAAAGCCTTCAGAAAAGGAGAATCAAGCATGTCCACTTCATTGC
>JAZDLP010000166.1:0-9370 GCA_043801885.1 Planctomycetota bacterium
AAGACTGCGCCTACGCTGACACAGAAGAGTTGAATTTAAAATAATATCCCCCTATCTCCATAATCTCCATATCTCCCTTTCTTACACTATCTGAATGGCTATAAACCGTTGGATAAAAGATAAGGACTGAACGGTTACCAAATTACGGATTACGGATTACAGATAAAAAAAGTACCCGTTCCCGTTCCCGCATACGATTTTCTATTCGCTAAAAATGGTACACTGAGCCGAACGGGAAATTGTTGCGACAACGCGGTAATGGAAAGTTTTTGGGGCACGCTGAAAACGGAGCTGGTGTACCATGAGGAATACAAGACGCGCGAACAGGCGCGTCAGTCGATTTTTGAGTACATTGAAGTGTTTTACAATCGTGTCAGAAGGCACAGTTCATTAGGCTATGTCAGCCCCGAAGCGTTCGAGGCTCAGATGAACTGAACTACAAAATCCCGTG
Source organism: Planctomycetota bacterium (assembly GCA_043801885.1). GTDB lineage: Bacteria > Planctomycetota > SZUA-567 > H5-PLA8 > H5-PLA8 > JAZDLP01. The sequence goes on from JAZDLP010000166.1 coordinate 452, forward strand.
TCCATCAAACGTGGGGAGGCTCAATGCCATCACCAAATTTATTTGAAGCACTCTTTAAATTTCATCCACGAGAGAGGCTTACGCCAAAGGAAAATTTTCTAACTGAAGCTTTTGCATACATCTTGAAGACTGATGAAGTGGTTCGCGAATGTTGGCTTTCGAAAATTTTGGGACGAGAAGTTAAGGGGGTAAAGTGTCACATTAAAACTCAACAGACAGAAATAGACGATGGTAGCGCAACTACGACTCGTCCCGACATGTTGTTGCACGGAGAACTTCAAGCCAAGCAGCCATTTACTGTCTATTGCGAGCACAAGTGGGATTCGGATTGTGATCTTGAACAACTTCGCAGATACAATACGGTTGCAGAAAAATATGGAAAACATGCTCGACTTATTTTTATCGGAGCGACTCATTATCAAAGGGACAAAGCATTAAACATACTTCCGGCAGAAAGGTGCTTCCTTTGGGAAGACGTCTTCGCAGTTCTTGAAGGGGTTTCTGGCAAGTCAGACATTTTGAAGGAGCTATTGCAATTTATGAAAACACAAGGATTGGGGCCAAGTGAACCAATTACTGTCTCTCAAATGCAAGCATTCTTGATTGCAGGTGGCTTCGAAAATTCATTGATGAGTCTTACCAATAAGTTGAACACTAATTTCTCGTGGGAAGTAATTCCAAAGAGATTTCACGCTAAGCGTTATGTTCACGATGCCTATGGCAGAGTAGCAATTCGATTTGAGACGCCAGACTGGAAACCGGCAATGTCTCTTGGTTTCTTGTATGATGAAAAAGACCATCGTGTGTCGTTTGTTGACCGAAACAGAGGCATTGATTTGCTCTTGCGCATCGAAGTGGAGCCACGAAATTCCATGAATGCTCAACCCGCGTTGGATGTGTTAGACGAAAAACGCTGTGTATTAAATAAAGCTGCGGCAAGTGTTTTACTGAAAGGAGAGTATGGAAATGGAAACAACTACTCTCTTCTTATCGTTCGCGATTGCTTGGCTGATGTAATCAAGGATACTCAAAGTTCATCCGACCAATTGAACGCCATTCACAGCAAGCTCGTGGCTTGGCTCGAAATCCTGTTTAAAGACGGAAAGTTGGAAGCTGCTTTTAAGAAGTCGTCATTGGATTCTGGAATGAGCGGAGACGCGGGCAGCGAATGACCACTGCCTCATTATTCATCACTCATCACTCATCACTTCCTAGTTGGCCGTCAACACTCCCAACGCCAGAGAATTCAGTCGCGTAGCGGCGGTATCCGCGCGCGACAGAAACACGATCGGAACTGACGCGCCCATCACGATGCCGCCGCAATGGCATTCGGCGAAATACATGATCGCCTTGCTCATTAAATTGCCGCTGTGAATATCCGGCGCCAACATAATCTCTGCGTGTCCGGCCACTGCGTGACTGATTCCTTTTTTGCGTGCGGCTTCTTCGCAGACCGCGTTGTCCAGAGCGAAAGGGCCGCCGACATTGCAATCGCCGAAGACTCCATCGTCGCCCATGCGCGCCAGTTTCGCCGCATCCATTGTTGCCGGCATCTTGGAGTTAATTTTTTCCACCGCCGCCATCACCGCCACTTTTGGACGCGGAGAACCGAGCAGGCGTGCCAGAGGCAGCGCGTTGGCGAGAATCGCCGCTTTCTCTTCCAGTGTCGGTTGAATATTGATTCCACCATCGGTGATGATGAAGGTGCGTTTTATTTTTTCTGACCAGATCACCGTGGCGTGCGATAGTAATTGTCCAGCGCGCAAGCCTTCGTGGCGATCGAGAGCCGCATGCATAAAGGCGCTGGTGGGGATGTTGCCCTTCATGTAGATGTCGGCCGCGCCGTCGCGTACCATGCGCACGGCGACTCGCGCCGCTTCGTCCGGCGTACTGACCGCGACAATCGTGAAACCTTCCAACGACACGTTGATTTGCGCCGCGATTCGCTGAATTTGCTGCGGCTCGCCGACCGCGATCGGCGTGACCATGCCCGTCGCGTACGCCGCGCTCAACGCCGTCAGCGCCGTGTCATCGTCGGCGCCCGCCACCACTACGCGTTTTTTTCCGCGCGCCCGCGCCGCAGCATGAATTTCATCAAATGACATCAATGGCATAACTTATTCCTTCATGCAAATAATGTTCGATAAAGCTCGGCCAGCGTCTCGCCGCGCGCTCGCAGCGTATGCGCGCATTCCGTGCGCTGGCGAGCCGCGCGTTTCATGGCCACCAAGCGATCAGGTTGCGCGAGTAATTGTCTGATAGTCTGCGCCCAGCTCGAAGGATCGTCAAGCGGTTGTCGCAGCGCGCAGGCATCATCTTCGGCCAATTCGCGCAACCCTGGCCGGTCGGCGACCAATAGTGGCACGCCACAGGCAAGCATCTCGACGCCGGCTCGGGATGCGCCGTCGCTGCCAACGGTAAAAACAAGCCCTAAACTGAACGTGCTCAGCAACCGCGCGAAATTCTTTGGAGACTGTTCGGCGAAATTAATCAATCGGACGCGCGTTGGTGAAAGTTGTCGGTCCACAAAAGCTGACCGCCGCAATTGTTCTTCCATTTCGCCGCGCCCAACCAGCGCGCCGTTCCAGGCAAGCTCTTCGGGCAGTCTTTCAAAGATGTCCAGAGCCGTGCGCTGGCCGCGATCAGTGCCGTCTCGTTCGCGTTTCCAACGACCGACGTGCGCGATCAGTGGCGGCGTCTCCGGCGCGGTCGTTGTAGTACCAGTGAACGGCGTGAACACAGACGTATCTACCGCGGCATGAATGAACCGGCATCTCGCCGCGCCCGCAGCTTGAAGTGTCTCAACATATTCGCGCGATACGCAGACGTAAGCGTCGGCTTGCTTCACGAGTTTTGAACACAGTAGCCGCAGATACGATTTAGGATCGCGATGCCAGGTGCGCACCAGCCGGATCGCGGTTTGCCGACCGATGGTCATGGATGCGAGAAGTTGGTCATCGCTGCGATGAACATGTACGACAGTAATGGCCTGTTCGCGAATGATATGGCGCAAACGCCGAATATCGCTTGGCAACGAAAAAACGCGCGCCACGCCGCGTCCCAATTTCAGACCACCTACATGCGGCAGCGATTCGGCCCGACACGCTTCAATCAATCCTGGCGAGTCGGCGGTGGCGAGGCAAGCTTGATGACCTGCGGCGAGCAGCGCTTTGACGTCGGTAAGCGCGGCAGCGGCCGGGCCGGTGGGGCCGCGACCGGTGATAAGATGCAGTACGTGCATGTGATATCAGTTGCCCTGTTACAGAGGTCTGGTTGACGTTTGAACCATCTCAATCCCCGCATTTGGGCAACGTTGCGCGCAAACTCCGCAAGCTACGCATTTCTTCTCATTTAATTGTACCTGCCCAAACTCATCCATAGTGTACGCAAACATCTTGCACAAGTCGTGGCAGATTTGGCATCCCGCTCCACACCCGCAAGCTAAACATCTTTGAGCTTCCTTTACGGCCTGTTCCTTCGTCAAGACCGGCGTGTAATCATCGAAGTTCTTCACGCGCTTCTCCGGAGATGCGAGTACGATGTCTGGTCGCCACGCGCGCTTCGACTGGCCGTGCCGCGCCAGCGCCGCGTCTTTGTCTACCTCGACCTTGGGCGCATCGTACTCGAGAAACGCGTTCTTTCCCGCGAGCATCTTGTCTATCGAGACCGCCGCCCGCTTGCCCTGCGCCACAGCGGAGATTACGTCCTTTGGGCCGAGCACACAATCTCCGCCCGCGTAAACGCCTTTAACACTTGTCGCGAGCGTCTGGTCGTCCGTCTCAATCATCCCCTTCTCCGTCATGCACGCGTCCTCAAAGTCCACCGATTGGCCGATGGCCGAGATCACCGTGTCCACTTTCAGCGTGAACTCCGTGCCCGGCGCTTCGATTGGCCGTCGCCTACCCGAGTCGTCCTTCTTCGATTCGAGCGTGTGATTGAGCATCCGAATGCCGCGCACTTTGCCGTCCTCGATTAGAATCTCCCGCGGCGCGACCAGATACATCACCTTTACGCCCTCTTCTTCGGCCTCCCAGACTTCATCCTCGGTCGCCGGCATCTCGCTTCGCGTGCGCCGGTACAGGATAAACACGTCTTTTGCGCCCAAGCGACGCGCGGCGCGCGCGGCGTCAACAGCCGTGAATCCGCCGCCGACCACCGCAACACTTTTCCTGATCTCCGGACGATTCCCCGAAGTCACGTCGCGCAGAAAATCTATGGCGGAGAGATTGCCCTTTGCATCCTCACCGTCCACATTGAGGCTCATTCCCTTCTGCGCTCCGACGCCCAGAAACACGGCCTTGTAGCCGTTCTTCCGCAGACTGCTGATGGTGAAATCGCGACCGAGCGCCTTGCGCGTTTTGAAATTCACGCCCAGTGACTTGACCATTTTGATTTCATCATTTACGTCTTCGTCATTGAAACGATAGGCCGGGATGCCGTATCGCAGCATTCCGCCCAGCTTCGGCGCCGCTTCGAACACTGTTACCTTGTAGCCTGCGCGAGCCAGATCGAACGCGGCTGCAAGCCCCGCCGGGCCCGAGCCGACTACGGCGACATTAGTGTCTCGATTCTTGCCGCGCCGATCAAATATCTTTGGCTTCCAGCCATTCTTTTTCCCCATCTCCAGGACGAATCGCTTGATCGCCCGGATCATGATGGGCGCGTCCTTAAGCCCGCGTGTGCACTCCTTCTCGCACGGATGGTCGCAGACTTTGCCGCACGCATATTGCAATGGCGACTTGGCCGTGATGAGCTGGAATGCGACGTCAAAGTTCTCGTTCGCCACCGCGCGCACGTACCCCTGCGCGGGAACCGAATTTGGGCACGCATACATACACGGCGCCGTAGGACGAATGTCTTTGAGCTTCGCGTGGCCGTCATAAATCGTTAGATTCGGCGCCGACGTGATCGCGGGCACCAGCATATCCCGGATATCGCGCAGCGACTTGTAGTTGTGCGCCTTCATGTACTCTTTCACGCCCTTGATAAAATTGGGCATGAAGCCGAAGCCTTTAACGATAGTCGCTGTGCACATACCGATCAGGTCGGCGCCGCACATGACGTACTCGATCGCGTCGGTCGGCTCGAACACGCCGCCCACGCCCGAGATCACCGCCTTCGGCCCGCACGAGTTTCGCATCTCGTATACGTCGCGCTGGCCCAACGGCTTCAGCCATGGCCCGTTTGTACAGGCCATACCGATCTCTTTCTGAAGATAGTACATCGAATGCGTGGGGTTCTCATGATTGATCGGCGGAATCGCCAGCCGATTTGCCGCGCCACCGACCGCGTCCGCGCCCGCTTCGACCGCCGCTTTCGAGATCGGACCGATCTGCCCGCCTTCCGGTGTCAGCTTTAAGAACAGCGGAACTTTCAGCGCCTTCTTCACTGCGCCGACGATGGTCTTGACGATCTCCTCCTGCGAACCCATGCTCGCGCCAGTCTTCGGACCATTCGTCGCGCAGTCCTTGCCGGTAAGCTGCACATTAAACGACATGTTTGGGCAGCACATATTTAGTTCGATTATATGCGCGCCTGCGGCTTCGCAAGCCTTCGCCATCTTCACCCATCCCTCGGCGCCCGCATCTCCGGCATAAGTGATGTTCGCGTACAGAATCAGCTCCGGCGTCCGCTTGCGGCCGATCTCGATAAGCTTTAGCAATTCGTCGAGGATCAGGCGCTTCTCGGCGGTGAACGTCAAGAGCCCGATGTCCTGGTACCAACCATAGCGTGGCGCCCGGTTGATGTATGGCAACGGATAGACAGTCAGTTTGAGACTTGCTGCGGCCCAGCCGTTGTCGCGAATTCGTTCGAGCTGCTCGATAGTCATCGTCGTCGGGCCGCTTGAAACAAAGAACGGATTTCGGAACGTGACTCCCGCGATCTTCACCGGCATGTCAAAATCAGTGTACTTTGGCATACGGGATGTTCTCCTCCTCTCTTTTATGGTCACTCTTCGGACTCGGGCGGTGGCGGTAGCAAAGGCGACAACTGCGCGATCAACTCCGGGAGCTGCCTAGTCACGATGTCGTGAACTGTTCGAAAGACAACCCCTTCATGAAATCCACGGCTTCGCGGGCGGTCTTCAGCATGTCCCATAGGTTTGCCGGGTCTCTCTCTTCAGGACTCATATACGACCTCGCGGTTGTTCAAGATGTGGTGCCGGCGAAATGGATTCCGAACAGCCGACTTCTCGACCAAGTCCACGTCCCTCCCGAATATCGCTCGCAGTTCCTCCTCAGTCTCCAAGTAGGTGCGCAAATCCTTATCCGCATCGTCTCCGAAGACAACGAGGACGTCCACGTCGCTATCCGAACGGAAGTCATCCCGCAGAACGGACCCAAACAGTGACAGCTCCTTGATGTGTCGTTTGCGACAAAACTCCGCTATGTGATTGTGATCGAAATTTATCCTTACCATTATCCGATCCTTTTCCCGTCGCGATCATATCGCCCTGCTCCAGCAAGATAAAACGCAGATCGCCGGCGTCCGAACTTTACCACCGTCCCCTGATGGTCTTGCCTTCGGCGCTGGACTTGTACATCGCGTCAATGATCTCCACGCAAGCTAGTCCCGCGGCGGCGGAGCAGCCCCACAGCGGCTCTTCATCCTTGCGCACACAATCCACGAACGCGGCCAGTTCGTGCGCGTATCCCAAGTTGTAAAACTCGTCCACTGCCGGCTTCGTCCAGCCGAGTGTGTTGTCCGTCTTCTCGATGGCGTACTTGACGCCGGGGCGCGAATAGACCGTCAGCGGCGAACCGAAAGTCATGTCCACGGCGATGTTCCCTTCACTTCCGTAAATCTCAATCTTATCCTGCATCCCGCCCACCGTGATGTAGTTCCCCTCGACGAATGCGTGAACACCGTCCTCGAACTTCATTACTCCCAGCGAAAAATCTTCGCCCGTGTTCTGCTTGTGGACATAGTTGTCCTCAGCGCCGCCGTTGACCTTGCCCATTACCTCCACAACTTTGTTCTTCCCACTCTTCGATAGCAAGTGCAGTGCCCAGCCGATCGGATGAATTGCCAAGTGGATCAGACAGCCGCCACCGCATGTTTTCTTGTCTCGCGCGAACACGCTGTGTGTGCCGTTATGGCACTCCTTTGCTTTCACGTAAAGGACTTTACCGATCCCGCCCTCCTCGATGATCTCGATCGCCCGCCGCAACGGCGGCGCATACACCCAGTCCTCGGCGTACAGCAGTTTCACGCCTGCGTCCTTGCATGCTTTTATCGCTGCGTGAGCATCCGCCACGTTCGTGGCCAGCGGCTTCTCACAGATAACGTGCTTCCCTGCTTTCGCGCAGGCCACGACGACGTCGTGATGCAGGAAGTTCGGCACACAGCAAGAGATCAGGTCAATGTCGTCTCGCGCGATCATCTCCTTATAGTCTCTGTACGTCTCAGGCACGCGCCATTTGTCGCAATAGGCATTCAGATTCTCCTGACTGATGTCTGCCACCGCCACGACCTCGACCTTCTCATTGCGGCGATACGAGTCCGTATGAAAATCGGCGGCAAATTTTGCCCCGACGATGCCGACTCTGACCTTGTCCTTTGGATTCTTGACTACGTTCTGCTTGACCACAGTTTTCTCCTTAATTGAGTCCAGTTTAGTTAATGCAAACAGTCTTGTCCACTGGCGGCAAGCGGGACGCCTGCGGTACAAACGAAAGGCGCTCCCACTGTCTATCTCTTTAGCCGCGCTGGACTCAATAATTAAAAATGTTCAACGATCTTTTTTTTCCTTTAATCAACAATCTAAAATCAACAATCAACAATCTAAAATCCGCAATCTAAAATCCCCTTCAGATACACCTCTTCCAGACGCTCCACCATATTGCGCTCATCATACAGATTTTCCACTCGTTTACGTGCGGCGCGGCCCAGGTCTCTAGCTTTCTCTGGATTCTGAATGATGGATAAAATCGCTTCGGCCAGCGCGTGCGGGTCGGACGGCGGCACAATCAAGCCAGTAACGCCGTTTTCAATGACTTCGGGCAAACAACCTACCGCGCTGGCAACTACCGGAACAGCAGCGGCTCCAGCTTCTAGCGCGACGCGACTGGAACCCTCCGATCCCAGCGAGGGCAGCACGACTACTGTGGCCGCGGCGATGATCTTCTCCACATCCGATCTGAAACCGGTGAAGCGCAGCCGCTGCTCAGACAGTCCCAACTCGCGCGCGCAACGAACAGTGGCTTCGTATACGCCGGGCGTGCGTTCGTCACAGGCGCATAGCGCTTGCCATTCCGGCGCTTGCGAGCGGCGCGCCAGTTCTGCCAGCGCCTGAAAAAAGATTGCGTGGCCCTTGACTCGCTCTAGTCGCGCTACCATCACGATCAGCGGCGTTGTCGGCGAAAGATGAAATTCTTCACGCACGGCGGACGAGTCAACCTGCGGCGAAAAGCGAGCGAGATCCACGCCATCAGGGATCAGAGATACTTTGCCGCAGTCAAAACCCGGCAACGCAACGAGATGATCATAGATCACTTTTGACGGCGCGATAATATGATCAGTCAGACGATTATGCAGCAGACGATTGAAGATGTGTGGTCGCACCGGCACAACGACGCCGCGGCTCCGAACGACTGACGGACGAGGCCAAGCCAGTCGCGCGCCCAGACAGCCCACCCAGGACTCCTGAGATAAATGAGCGTGCAACACATCCACTTGTTGCGTCCTGCAGATCGCGGCAACACGACGGCAATCACGCCAGAACGTCAATGGCCTGAATCCGCGACAAAATTTGAAATCAGAGAATACTTGCAGTCCCATTTCGCGCGCACGCACTTCGACGGCTGAACCAGCCAGACAACCCATCAGCACTCGGTGCCCGCGACCAGACAACAACCGAGCTTGACGAAGCGCGGTGGCGGCTCGACCGCCCATACCGGTCAGCGAAACCAGATGCAG
>JAZDLP010000043.1:0-10629 GCA_043801885.1 Planctomycetota bacterium
CGGTTGTAAAGCTCTTCTCGAAAATCTTGTCGCCCTTGGGATTAGTGATTTGGACGAGATGCGTCTGATGAGCGAATACGGACAGCCCTTCTTGATCGTATTTGGCGTGGTTGAGCCAGACCTTAAACTTGACACTCTGAGCGGGCCGATAGACGGGGCGATCAGTAATGCCAAAAATCTTGTCCAAGTTGTATTCATAGTCGTGTATACGTCCGTACCAGACGCCAGTAAAGCCCAAATAGGCGAAGCGGCCTTCGGGTGTGGTAGCGGTGATGATCCAATTGTAATTATTCGGTGCCTTATCCTGGCCAAGGATGAGCTGCCCGTCATCGTCGGAGTTGACGGAGAGTTCACTGGTCTCGATCTTGACGTTATTGTTGTTCCAATCCTGGTGATAGCCAAACCAGTCCACTTTCGCGCCGGAGACTGGGTGGCCAGTCACAGCGTCAGCCACGTAGAGGTAGGTGTTGTTGTCGAGCGGCTTCTTGACGAGCGTCGTATCGGCGATCCAAATGATGATGCGGCTGGTGTTGCCGTTGGCCATCTCGGCGGTCAGCAAATAAGCGCCGGCTTTCTGCAGCGGAGTAGTGACGGTGATGCGACGATCAAAATGTTTGTCGCGCGGCTTAAGTTTCAAATCCCACGCGGCGACCTGTTCGGTGAGATACTGCGTCTGGTTCTTCTCGACCAAACAGTAGCCGATGTTGTTGAGATTGATTTTGTCACCATCAATATTCTTCGGCTTGGCGCGCAGATACACCTTGATGTCTTCGAGTAGTTTCGGAACATTGATGGACTGAGCTTTGAAAGAGACTTGATTGCCGTTGCGGTAACGAAAGTCAATAGTGGCGCCCTGGCCGGCCGGTTGAGTCATAATCGGTTCGAACATGCCCCAGTTGCCGATAATTTGGAGCACTCGTTTCTGCTTGTGGCCGTCCGGATCGCCGAATGAGACGACGGCGCGTCTCCAGTACTCGGCGGCCTTGGCGTACTGCTGGCGGTCTTCGAATATCTGAGCCAGAGCTTGCAACGATTCGTCGGCGTAGTGGTGGTTGGCTGGATTGTTGGCAATCTGTTTATAAATCTTTATATGGTTGAACTCGTCGGGCAGTTTAAAGCGTTTAATACCCGTGGCCAGCCGCGCCATAGTCTCATCTTCATTTAAATTCTTGACGGCGTACGGGCCGCTTTCATCTTTCGCGTCGGCATCGTTGCCACTGAATATGCGGCCGTAGCTGCTCATCGTTCTGACTTCAAATTGAGACGCTAGGAATTGCGCAAAGTGGTATCGAAACTCTGACGTGCGAGCGGGGTTCATCTCCATCGCCTGAGTCAGCAGCCAGCGCCAGCGTTCTCCGTCGCTTTTGGCGTCTTGAAAACTCTTTGGCAATTTATAGAACACCGGTTGACCTTCGGTGTCCACAGGCGCGCCACGAGTGTCGTGGTCGTGATAATAGACTTCGTCGAAATCGGGGAGTTTCGAGAGATCGGTAAGCGTCTGTAGTTTCCAAGCCGCTTGCTGGAGCATCGTCTGCGCGAATTGATAGTAAACATTCGACAACAATCGGCGGTCTTGTTCATCTTTGATCTTTTCCATCGCTTGAGTCAACAGTTGCAGGCTGCGAACACGATCGCGCTCGAACGAGCTGACGTACCGGCCTTGTCCGCGATGACTGCCTCGATGGAACTTGCCTCCCACGATATAGCCGTACTGGTTGTAAGCGTACAGTTGGGCCGCGGAGGCTAGCAGCTTCCAGTTCTCAGCATGGATTGCGACGACCTTTTCGATGAAGTCGTCGCTCTCATCTTGTCGGTTTAGTTTTTGCAGACAGTTAATTGCATTACGCAGATCATCACTGACCTTGTCCGGTTCGTCGGCAGCGTCGAACACCAACTGGCTAAAGGCTTTATATGCATCTTTCCAGTTGCCATCGCGCATGTTTTTTTCGGCCTTTCCCCTGGCCAGTTCGTTGTCCGCCGCCAGTGTTGTCAGTGAAAAAAGCATCGTCATAAAAGCGCACACCGTAGCAACTGTTCTCATGGCAAATCTCCTTTTGAACGAATTACGAATTACGAATTACGAATTAGACCACTTTGGCGGAGTCTATAGCAATAGTACAGCGTTTTTCGACACTGTAGCAAGGAAGTCGGGAATTCCCCTCCCTCGTTGTCTTCACGCTGAAAGCGTGAAGGGTAATAGCCTGTGGCTTCAGCCACAGGACAACGATGTCAAAACGCCAATGCGCCGAAGGGGCGCGGGAACTACTTCCCTTTGCCGCTTCGCGGCAAATATACTGCGCACAGTTAGGATTTCGGCTTTTTCTACTGGGTAAAAAAGCCGAGATTTCCCCCGCGCACAGTATAGCCCGACTGTCTTGCTATAGTCTCCCTTTTTTCCTTCAATCCACAATCTAAAATCAAAAATCCCTTATGTTCTGCCACGCAAAGAATTGAAGGACTAATGATATACTCACTCTACCCACTACAAACTACTCCCACGATAACAAACTACTCCCACGATAACGATAGTATGCCGCGCAGGCGCCTTCGGACGAAACCATCGGCGCGCCAAGCGGCCGTTCCGGCGTGCAACGCCTGCCGAATGCGGGACAGTCAACAGGCCGTTTCTGTCCACTGAGCACTAGGCCGCTGAGACATTCGCCAGACTCTTCCGTTTTGATGTCAACAACGCCAAATCTCCGCTCGGCATCAAATTCCGCAAACTCGTCCCGCAAGCTCAATCCGCTTCGCGGAATCGCGCCTATGCCGCGCCACTTCCGCGGCACGACTTTGAAAACGCGACGGATTAACTCCTGAGCCGGCCGATTGCCTTCACGATGCACCGATCGGCGGTACTGATTCTCTACTTCGGCACGACCTTGTTCGAGTTGCATAGCACACATAAGGATACCCTGCATCAAGTCCATCGGCTCAAAACCCGTCACCACTATCGGCGTCTGATATTTCCTGGCGATCGGTTCGTACTCTGTGTAGCCCATCACCGTGCAGACGTGACCGGCGGCCAGGAACCCCTGCACGCGATTGCGCGGCGATGATAAAATAGCCTCCATCGCCGGCGGCACCAGCACGTGAGCCACCAGCGCCGAGAAGTTCTTTATGCCCTCTTGTTGAGCTTGATATACGGCCATGGCGTTGGCGGGCGCGGTCGTTTCAAAACCCACAGCGAAGAAGACTACCTGTCGGTCGGGATGTGCCCGCGCAATCTTGATTGCGTCTGTAGGTGAATAAAGGATGCGCACTTCGCCGCCGGTCGCCTTCACGGTCAACAAATCTCGCGTCGAACCTGGCACGCGCAGCATGTCGCCGAATGAACAGAAGATCACTTCGGGACGCGCGGCGATTTCGATCGCTTTATCAATCATCTCGACCGGCGTTACGCAGACCGGGCAACCCGGTCCGTGTACCAGCGTGATTTTTTTCGGGATCAATTTATCCACGCCAAATTTAAGAATGGAATGAGTCTGTCCGCCGCAGATTTCCATGATCTGCCACGGACGAGTAACTACGCGACAAATCCGCCGCGCCAGCGCTTTGACGGCAGCCGCGTCACGGTACTCATCGAGATACTTCAAGCTAATTCTCTTTCGCTGTAACCGATCAATCTCATCAAGCCGTTCAAGAAAATCCACAGATAAACACAGATAGACACAGATAGACACAGATAGACACAGATAGACACAGATAGACACAGATAGACACAGATAAAAAAGGAAAAAGGAAAACAGCCTATTTCCCTTTTGCTTTTTTATAGTATAGGAATTTCAAAATTGGTCGCCCAAGACAAAAATTGCCGCCAAAGGCGACTTGTTTTCTTTCATCTTTCAATCTAAAATCAAAAATCCACAATCTAAAATCTAAAATCCACAATCTAAAATTTGTTTCATCTGTTTCAGATAATCGCGTGTTATTTTCGCTTCGTTTGGATCAACTTTGCTGATCGCGAATCCCACATGCACGATCACATAATCGCCGACGTCCGCTTCGGGCACACAGTATAAATTGACTTCCTTAATTATGCCGTCGAACTCGACCCGCCCCAGCCGCGCAAACAGCTCGCCGTCTTTAACGCTAATAATTTTTCCCGGAATCGCTAAACGCATTATGTTCTTCAATCCACAATCAAAAATCAAAAATCTAAAATTCCCTTACGCTCTGCCTTCCCGCTGACTGATCGCAATTACGGCCTGTCCCAACGAAATTCCGCCATCATTCGGCGGCGTCAGTTGGTTCCAATAAGGCTTAAAACCCGCTTCCTTCAATCGCCGAATCGCTCGTTCCAGCAAATAGCGATTCTGAAAACATCCTCCCGACAGCGCTACGCGCCGAGCCTTCAATCCTTTGGCCAGTCTTTGAGCGACCACCAACAACGCTTCGATCAGCGCATTATGGAATTTTAACGCTATGCGCGCAACAGAAACAGCATGTCGCAAATCATAAAGTATCTCGCGAATCATTGGTTCCCAGTCAACTATCCATATACCGCGCTCGTCCTGCTTGACGCTAATCGGATATGGCTTCGCCGCGGACTTTGGGTTGAGCGCGAACTCCAGCGTCATAGCCGCCTGTCCTTCGAAACTTGTTTTCTGATTCAAACCAACCAGCGACGCCACGGCGTCGAAGAGTCGTCCGACGCTTGAAGCGCGCGGCGTATTCACGCCTTTCGCCAGCATGGCTCGCAGTGCTGGCAGTTCCGACTTCGCCCAGGCGCGCACTGGATTCAAATGGCGGTCGTTGAAAATTTTTTCGCCGAAGATTTCGTAAAGCACACCCAGCGCCGAACGACGCGGTTCGCGCGCGGCCTGATCGCCGCCTGGCAGTTGAAAAGTTCGGAAAAATCCAGCGCGTCGAAAACTGGCGCGAGTCGCCAGCAGGAATTCGCCGCCCCACACCGTGCCGTCCGGCCCGTAGCCCGAACCGTCCCAGCAAACGCCTAATACCTCGCCGTCAAGATCGTGTTCGGCTAGGCACGAGACGATGTGAGCGTGGTGATGTTGCGCCGCTACGCAACGCGCGTTTGATTGATGAGCGTGTCGCGTTGAAAAATAGTCCGGATGCAGATCATGCGCTATGCGCTGCGGACGGATATCGTAGAGTTTTGGCAGATCGTTCGCGGCCTTCAGGAACGCGTTACAAGCGGGACGCGACTCCAAATCGCCGAGATGCTGGCTCAGAAAAACGCAGCGTCCTGCGGTGATCGCCACCGTGTTTTTCAGATGCCCGCCGACCGCCAGAATGCCAGGCGCGACATCTTTTAGCTGAATCGCCAGCGGCGCGTAGCCGCGCGCGCCGCGCAGCAGTAGCGGCCGGCCAGCCGCGACTTTTACTACCGAATCGTCCAATGGCCGCGCAATGGGACGATCATGGACCAGAAACAGATGCGCAATGTCGCGCAGTCGCGTGAGCGCTTCATGCTCGTCCACGCAGATCGGCTCTTCCGCCAAGTTGCCGCTGGTCGCCACTATCGGAAAGTTTAACTCCTTCAAGCACAACGTATGCAGCGGAGTATAAGGCAGCATCACGCCCAGCGTCGGATTTTGTGGCGCGACTGACGGCGCGATGCGCGACACGCCTTCACGCCGCGTCAGCAGCGTGATCGGCGCGGCGGCAGAAAGCAGCAATCGTTGCTCGGCATCGGAGATTTCGCATTCAGCGCGCGCGGACTCGATGTTCGGAAACATCAGCGCGAACGGCTTCTCCTCGCGACGTTTGCGCCGCCTGAGTTCCCGCACGGACTTTTCGTTGCGCGCGTCACAGAGCAGTTGAAATCCGCCCAAGCCTTTTAGCGCGACGATTTGGCCATCCAGAATGGCGCGGACAGCTACGCGCAACGCGTCGTCACGCGTAGCCAGCGCGCGCCCCTCATTGTCCCACAGCGCGAGCTGCGGGCCGCAGTCGGGGCAGGCGATTGGTTGCGCGTGGAAACGGCGATCCTCCGGGTTTCGATATTCGTTTCGGCAGGCGCTGCACATCTGGAACTTTCGCATCGTGGTATTGGCGCGGTCATAAGGCAACGCTTCAATAATCGAAAAACGCGGCCCGCAATGCGTGCAATTAGTAAACGGATAGCGATAACGACGGTTGGTTGAATCAAACATTTCGGCAAGGCATTCCGGGCAGGTTGCCAGATCGGGCAGCACTTGAACTGTCTTGCGGCCCGTCTCGATACTGTGACGAATCTTAAACGTCGTGTCGCCCGTTGGCGTCAACGGTAACCAGTCAAGACTGCGAATCGTCGCGTTCGACGGACAATCTGCGCGCAATCGCCGCAAAAAAATATTCAGCGCCTGCCGACGGCCTTCCACTTCAATGGATAAGCCGTCTGCCGAGTTGAGCGCCCAGCCATTCAAACCCATTTCTTTGGCCAGCCGGAAAACAAATGGCCGAAAACCCACGCCCTGAACCGCGCCGTGAACCAGAATCCGTATTCGGCTTCGGCTTCGTACCGCAAGCGTCTCGCCTGCCTTCACTTGAATCACGCCGTGAACATCCTTTATTACTGCCAGAGGCTTATCCGAACCGCATGCGTTAGTAGGGGCGGTTCGCGAACCGCCCCTACACGGTTACTAAAAATCAAAGTATACTCCACGGTCTGAATGTTTGAAAGCTACAGTATTGTGTGCTAATCTTACTTTCGCATACTAACAGGTTGCCTAAAAACATGAGCTGGAACAGGCGTCATTTAAATTCTCTGCAGAAGGTTCGGATCAGGACAATGATGGCGCTGGGTGGTGTGGTGGTCGTCATTATCGTGGCGACGTTGCTGGCATTCTCGGTCTTCGTGAAACATACGCGGTCTGAGTTAACGCGGTCGAACTTGAAAGAAATCAGTTCAGCACTGAATGTGTATTACGACCAACACCAGACGTTTCCTGCCGCGTTTCTCAAAGGCACGGGTTTTGGCTACGTGAAAGATTGCCGAATGAACTGTCCGCAAGACATCCAGGTCTTCGAACGAGCGGCTGCGTCTGGCGACCGTTATGTGCTGCTGGTTGATGGCACGATCCGTTTGATGAATGAATTGGAGTTTCAACAAATGGCGCGAGAACAGGCCAAGACTCGCCAGCAGACGACGCTGCCGATTTTTGAAGTTTGCCCTGTTATCTTGGACAGGAGAAAAATACCATGATCAGCATAAATTGGCGCATCTCGCTGATCTGGATATTCGGGATTAGTCTGGCCATATCGGCTGTTGGCCAGGAGTCTACAGCCAAACCGCTGGATATTGACAATGGCATCGTTTGCCGCATCAATACGGAAGCTATTAGCAAACGCGACGTTGAAGGACGTATGGGCGCGGTTGGCGATCTGCTGCGCAAGCGGCGCGCGGAATGGGAAGCGACCGGCCAGTGGAATGCGGATGTCGAGAAAAAGTGGAATGATGAGTATATCCCCGAGTTCCGAAACGCGCTGCGCCGAGTGGTACGTGATCGGATGATGTTGCAGGCCGCTCAGGAAGGGAAGCTGACGATTGATCAAAAAGCTTTGGAGAAGAAATGTCAGAGTGAACTTAAGCGTCTGCGCTCGATGGATCCAAAGTTGGCTAAAATCTACACCGCGAGTGATATTCAGACCGCTGTTCGCGAGCAGATGCTGATCAATGCCTTTCGTTCAAAGTTCTGCAGCATTTTAGAACAACCAATACGACGCGAAGTGGAGAAGTATTACAAAGAAAACCTTAATCGCTACCAGCGTCCGGCTGGAGTAAAGATACGCATAATTCGCATTGATCGCTTCGTGATCAACAATCTTACTCGCCCGCCTACTCAAAAACTGCGCGAAAATTCTTATGAGCTGGCCGAAGAACTGCGCAAAGATATTGATGAGTACGGCGGAAGTTTTTCTGAAATGGCCAGGAAGCATTCCGACGATCCGGAATCGCGCGCTCGTGAAGGGCTGATCCGTCTGAACAATAAAGACGACTTCATTGATGCCGCGGCCTATAGCCCGCAACTGGCCAAAGCTATTCGCGGCCTGCCGGTTAAAAAAGTCAGCCAGGTGTTTGAATTTGGCCAGTCTAGTTGGGCTATCGCCTGGGTGGAAGAGCGGCGCGAAGCGGGCGCAATTCCACTGGAAGGCGAATTGTATGAGCAGATCTACGAAACGCTCTTCGAATTGAAAGCGCGCAAAAAGGAAGACGAATGGTTTCGCAAGGCGCTATCGAAAAATTTGGTGGATCATGTCGTCGAAGGCGTCTCCAAACCGCTGCCCATCGAATTTTTCTTCCCGGACGAGAATAAAGAATAAGCTCTAAACTGTTTGACTAATGCATGTGGAAAATTTGGACTATCTGGATTTACCACTAGTTTTCTATGACCTGGAGATATAATTAAATCCATATCTTCCATTGGAACAGCGCCAAGAAGAACTTCATCGCCTAAAACTAAAGCTCCAACGAAGCAATTTCTATTTTCAAAAAGCACTTCAATTGGACCAACATAAGGAACCATTTGTTTTCTACCATCTGCAGTTGTTACTTCTCGTTGGTTATTAATCGCTAATTTGAGTTGAAGCGCAATATGATCCGGAATACATAAAGTCAAAGCCCCCGTATCAACCATTGCTTTAATTGTAATTGTTTTTAGATTGGGCAATCGAGGATTTTTTAACTTTATCTCTGCATGAACATATCCCACAAATTACCTCCTAGCGTAAGCTCAGTTCTCAAAAATCGTCTCGCTCCACGGGCGTAACGCGCTATCAGGTTTATCGCGCTTGGGTTTTGAGCTGCGCAAGATAGGACCGGGGGCCGGTTTCTCGCCGCGTTCAAATCGCGCCAGCAGCTCGTTTAATTGGCCGCGCAAGCCAGATTGCTGGAAGACTTCTTTCACCGCGGTTTTCGGCACTGTCAGCGGTTGCGCATTACCGCACTGTACCACATAATTCGTGCCTTCTTCGCGCACATTGCCTTCCAGTTGCCGTCCATCGTTAAAAAGCAGCATCTGACTGGGAAAGATACGACGATCACGCAGGCCGAGCTGCAGCGCGCGATCAAGCGCCACGAGCGCGGCCCGGCACTGACATTCGTCGTACTGCCAACCGGCGTAAGCGCGTGCCAAACCAAAGTTAGCCCGTCCGGATTCAGGATCCAGGAACAGCGCTTTCTTGAAAGCCGTCGCCGCGTCCTGCCATTGGCCAAGTTCCAATAGTGTTTCGCCTTGCAACTGCAGGCTGGCAAGATTATTTGGACTGTAGATGACGGCGGCATCAAGCAAACTCCGCGCCTTGCTGAATCGTCCCAATAGCAGATTGCACAATCCTAATTCGTAATACGCGCGCGCCATCTTCGGGTGTTTGGCGATGGCTTCCTGGAATGACTGCATGGCGGCGAGAAACGGATCGAATGACGGATGTTTCTCAATGCTCTCCGCATCCGCATTGTCGATATTTTCTCGATTGCGCAGTCGAAGCAACGCAATGTTGAAGGAAGAATCGCTGATCGCTAGTTTTTTCCAGCGCAAACCTTCGTCACAGTGGTATGCGGCTTTGGCATATTCTTCGCGTTCATCCGGTGGCTGCGGCAACTTCTCTTTGCGCGGATCGTTTTCTTTCGCGCGTTTTTCTGCGCACACCTGTCGAGCATCGAATATCTCCTCCAATCGCTCTAGCGCCATACCGGCGCGATCAGCGACGCCCGCGTTATCCGCGATATCTGCCGTCTGCGCCAGCTTCAGCGCCTGATTATAATTACGCAATGCTTCGTCGAGAAATCCAGTCTCTTCCAGCGCCACAGCGAACGTGTAATAGCCCAACGTGCGCATTGCGGTTTCCGCCGGTGTGCCGAGACCGGCAATATCGTTTTTCTTTGTCCAGGGCTTCAGCAATTCCGTAGCTTCTTGCGGCTTGCCTGTAGCGCATAGGCCAATGGCGAATGACAGGAGATTTCGCGTGTCATCAGGGTCTTTATCGAGCGCCTTTTTGTAATAGTCCAACGCCTGGTCGTTGTCGCCGGCGCGTTCGAACAGGCCGCCAAGCATTCGATAAATATCAGCCAACTCCGAGGCGGTGAACATTTTAGCGCGTGGACTATTCTGTGCGGCTTCCAACCGGCTGCGCGCCTGGCCGTATTCACGACGCGTCAGCCAAAAGCGACCGAAGTCCGCCAGAGCGTGGGGATGTTTTGGATCCTTTTTTAATGCGTTGCGAAAAGACTCTTCGGCCTGCTCGTAAGCGTTCTCTTGTTGCTCAATCAATTGAAAATCGCACGACGCTTTGTGGCGTAATTCATCGCCCAATTCCCAAGCTTTGCGCGCACGCGCCAAATCTTCGCTGATGTCCGGTTCGTGCGGTTTTACACCAGACGCGGCCAGCAGTATGGTTATCGCGAGCAAAATACTGTCTGATGAATGCCAATGCATGAAAATTAGATTAGTAAGATATCGGTAGTCGTCAAGAACGGACTTATTGGCCACATGTATCATCGCTACATTCCGCGACATACACACTACGACGTTTACCTGTGCCCAAAGTCACCCACAGTCACTATGACGCTGCGCGTCACTCGGAAACAATGAAAATAGCATTGTCCGCGTGATCCGGTAATCTACTGCGTGGCGCAGCGCCAAAGCACGGAGGCCGTATCTCAGTGGAGCTTAGTTAAGCCCGCCCCAC
>JAZDLP010000178.1:0-5087 GCA_043801885.1 Planctomycetota bacterium
AGCATGTGTTGCGTTATGCGCATGAGAGACAAGTTTTTTTGAGGAGATTTAGGTCATGACTAGCGAATCCAAAAGTTTTGTTGAAAAACTCGCATACATGATGCGCGTTGTTTTGATTGGTATGATCATTGTGGTGGCGGTGTTGATGATCACCAGTTCACATCAGTCGGCCAATCCGTTTTCAATCAGTCGCGCAAATGCCGAGGGTATCTGTGCCACACCTGGTTATTTGGTATTAACGGCAAGTATCGGCGGCGCGAATAAGTTTTTTATCGTTGACACCAACAAACAAGTGATTTGTGTATATGGTATGGTCGGCGACAAATTGCGGCTGGTGAGCGCACGGAAATTTGATTTTGATAGCGATATTTTTGACGGCAGTCTGCAAATTGGCGCGATGCGCGGCATCGAAGGCGGTAATGGCGTAACACGCGCGGAAGCCAAGATATACAGCGAAGGTCTTAAAAAGGCTTGGGATGCATTACCAAAGAAGTAAATGTTCACGCGGCGGCGCAGAGGACGCAGAGAAAAACAGCATGAAAGAAATAACGGGATTTGGACTACGGTCTGATGAGGAGGTCATAAACGATGTCAGAAAAAAATAGAAATTTTTGGATCATCAACGGACTATTGGCGGTTATCTTGGCGCTACTCGTTGGTCTGTATTTGAATGTCAATCAAAAGGCCTACGCCGCAGGTGGCGGCTGGGAGACAGATGGCATTATGGCTAACAGCTTCTCCGGCGGGAGCGAGCGCTTGATAATTATGGATACTAAAAAACAGAATATTATGAGCTATAAGATATTGGGATCCGGACAATTCCGACTAGTGGGCGCTCGCTCTTATAAATACGATGTGGAGATTGAAGATTCGGCGGGAACATCTGTTGAAACCGGCAACGGCAAAACGTTTAGTGAGATATTTAACCAGTATGAGGCATCCAGGCCATCAAAGAAACCGTAGCGCAGGCGCTTTGTCTGCAATTCAACTATCAAAATCTTTGTGTCACGCAAAGATTTTGATGGTTAGCAGTATAAAAATATTTATTGGTGTGCGATTGACGGTAAAATTGATATCTAGTATAGTTAATGGTTCTCAGGCGTGATTAAGGATAAAGGGGAGACACAGATGGCTGATGAACTGCTCGATGCGCGAGAAGCGATGCATCTTTTAGGGATTAATGAAAATGAATTGCAGACACTGGTAGCGCGTGGTGATCTGCGTGCGTTCCGTTCTGCCGGCACTATGAAGTTCCGGCGGGATGATATTTCGGCGCTGAAGTCCGACAAGGGCACTGAGCCGACGATTATTATCCCCGCTTCCGGCAGTCGCAAAGGTAGCGGCATCTTGCCAACAACCAGCGCGGGCGTTCAGTCGCGACCACCCTCGCGAGTGGGCACGGCAGTAACACCGCCTTCGCAGCAGGAAAATGCGACTGATGAAATTGTTCTTGACGACATTGAACTGGTGCCAACCGACGACACTGGTCATACACAACAGATTACGGTACAGCAGTTTGCGGCAACTTCTAATCTTGGCAGCCAAACCGTGCTCGAACCGACTCATGCCACTGTAGTAGAAAGCAATGAACAGCCAACTGGCGCCGTTACGGCCATTGGTGTCGCCGGCTCCGGTCGGCGCCAAGCGCCGCCTCAAGCTCCAGCGATTGCCGCCAGCCCAAAGCTCAGCCGTGTTCAGGCGGCTGCGCCAGGAGTCAGTATGGCGACTTCGCGCCGTACTCAGGCTATTTACCAAGTTAAGACTGCCGGTCCAGTTTGGACGGCAATTATGGTCGTGACAGCCGTCATGTTCACGCTCTCGACGGCGATTGCCGGCGTCATGATGTTGAAGGGGCACTATGATAAAAATTCTGGCGAGCGGGTCATCCCGCCATTTTTGAACGACCAGAGTCATTTTGCAGTCTATCGCTGGTGTTACAAAAACACCGCCGGTGATCCGCAAGATAAGAAGCCTGAATCTGAATACGGGTCAGAAAAGAACCCGCTGCGCAGCGAATAAAGTTAAAAAGATTAAGTTAATCAATTATCCGAACCTCGTGCGTTAGTAGGGGCAGCTAACCGCTAAAATTTTTGCGTCCCGCGAAGATTTTTTTGTAACTTTTTTAGACAAAGCTGTCTCCCCGTCTCCCCGTCCCTCTATCCCCCCGTCAACAACGCCTTTTGGTTGCGGCTTGGCCCCGAATGTGCTTTTGTGGTGAACGCTTGCCTGATTTCTACAATTCTTTGTGGCGATCCAAATTGCGATATTGAATAGCTTCGCTGATATGCGTGGCGGCGATGGTCTCGGCGGCGTCCAAATCGGCGATGGTGCGCGCGACTTTCAGGATGCGGCCGTAAGATCGTGCTGAAAATCCCAGTATATCAACAGCATTTTTCAGTAGCGCGCCGCCTTCGCTGTCCGCTTTGCAACAATCCTGTACTTGTCGCTCATTCATCGCAGCGTTATTAAACGTGGACGTGTCTTTAAACCGTCTCTGCTGAATCACGCGTGCGGCGATGACTTTTTCGCGAATCTCCGCGCTCAATGACCCCGTCCGTTCGCTGGAGAGTTCATTATATGGCACGTGCGGCACTTCGATATGCAGATCAATGCGGTCCAGCAGCGGGCCGGAGACCTTCGCCATGTAGCGCTGCACCTGAATCTGATTGCAACGACATTCTTTCTTCGGGTCGCCGTAATGACCGCAGGGGCAGGGGTTCATCGCCGCGACTAACATGATATTCGCCGGAAAAGTGCACGTGGCGGACGAACGCGAAATGGTGATCTGCCGATCTTCCAGCGGCTGACGCAGCGCTTCTTTGACTTTTATGTCGAACTCGGGGAATTCATCGAGGAACAGAATGCCGTTGTGCGCCAGCGAGATTTCGCCGGGCTTTGGGTCAGTGCCGCCGCCCACCAATCCCGGATAAGTAGCCGTGTGATGCGGGCTGCAATACGGGCGTCGCGTTTTGAGCGGTTCTTGAGCGTTTAGTTTTCCAGCCACTGACCAGATTTTGGTGGTCTCCAGCGCTTCGGCCAGGGTGAATGGCGGCAGAATAGTCTGGATACGTTTGGCAAGCATGCTTTTTCCCGAGCCGGGCGGGCCGATCATCAGCACGTTATGCCCGCCTGCGGCCGCGACCATCAGCGCGCGCTTGACGTGTTCCTGTCCGCGCACATCGCCGAAGTCGAGCAGACTTTCAGTCGTGGATCGCGCGAAGAGTTCGTTCAAGTCCACTTTGATCGGTTCGAGCTTCGTCAAGCCGTTAAGCATCGCGGCGACTTCCGGCAGCGTGGCCGGCGCGAAAACTTCCAGACCGTCCACGACTGCGGCTTCGTTAGCGTTTTCCGGCGAAACAAAGATGCCTTTCTTCTTCAGATCTTTGGCGAGCAGCGCAAAAAGCAGCGCGCCTTTGACCGGACGCACACGACCATCAAGCGCCAGTTCGCCAACGAAGAGATAGTCATTCAAGCGCGCCATGTCCATCTGTTCGCTGGCGGCCATGACGCCCAAGGCGATGGGTAGATCGTAAATCGGACCTTCTTTGCGGCTGTCGGCGGGAGCGAGATTGATAGTGAGGCGTTTGTTGTATGGCCATGAATAACCTGCGTTGGTCATCGCCGCGCGAACACGATGCAGACTTTCTTTCACGGCAGCGTCCGGCAGGCCGACTACCTGTTCCTTTGGCATGCCCTGAGAAAGGTCTACCTCAACTTCGACAGTCGAAGCGTCTACGCCTTGCGTCGCAGCGGAATAAACTTTAGAGAGCATGTTAACAACGATCTCCCATTATTACGCCTTGAGATAACGCTTGCCCGGCAGTTGCCGGCAGAGGCGGCGAACTTCAAGCGTCAGCAGCGCGCCGAGCACTTCCTGTGGCTGCAATTTACTCTGCACAATCAGTTCATCCACTGGTCGCGCGAGGCTTTGGTCCAACAGTCCGTAGATAAGTTTTTCGCGCGGATTGAGATTGATAGCGCGCAGGTCAGTCGCCGATGGGCGAGTGTCATTCGCGGCGGTCATATCCAGCAGCGATGGCTCGATGGCCTGCATGTTTGTCTTTCCGCTCTTTGGGATGCGAATTCGCTGATCAGGCGGACGGATTTTAACGAGCGGCTCGGCGATCTCGCGCAGTTCTTGCAAGATGTCTTCAACGTCTTCGACCAATTTCGCGCCTTTTTTAATCAACGAATGCGGGCCGCGGGAGTTGGGACTTTCTACGCTGCCGGGAACGGCGAAGATTTCACGGTCCATATCCACGGCGTAACGCGCAGTGATTAACGCGCCGGAAGTTTCAGTGCCTTCCACGACGACAGTGCCCAGCGACATGCCGGCGATGATGCGATTACGTCCGGGAAAATTCTGCGCGGCTGGCGGCGTATCCAGCGGCAGTTCGCTGAGTACCGCGCCATGCGGCGGCGAGCCGCCGATAATGCGCTCGTACAGCCCCTTGTTTTCAGGCGGATAAATGGCGCCAATGCCGTTGCCCATCACCGCAATCGTGCGTCCTTGTTCAGTGGAGATCGCGCCAGTGTGCGCTGCGCTATCAATACCGCGTGCCAGCCCGCTAATGACGGTGAACCCGGCGGCGGTCAGACCTGCGGCGAGTTTTTCAGCCTGCGTTCGACCGTAATGCGAACAGTTCCGCGATCCGACAATAGCCACGGCCAGCGTGTCTTCGGGCAACAGCGATCCGGCTACGTAAATGATGATGGGCGGGTCGTAGGTCGAGAGCAGCGCGCGAGGGTAGAGCGGGTTGTCCTGCGCGAGCAGTTTGACGTCGCGTTGCTGACAGCGAGCCAATTCTTCTTCGGCCCAAGCGCTCTGTCTGGCTTCGATTACACCGTCGGCCATGCGCGGACCGATATCAGGCACTTCCAGCAGTCGTTCGCGTGGCGCGGCCAGCACCGCTTCCGCCGATCCGAAGACGCGGATCAGTTTGCGGAAAGTAACTGGCCCCACATAGCGCGCATGCGCCAGCCGCAGCGTGGCGATCAGGTTGGTGGTCGCTGAGTCGGACATAACGTTATAAACCTTATTAAAATTGATCAGCGACAACCACTATAAAACTGAAAAAAATGTAACC
>JAZDLP010000187.1:0-7309 GCA_043801885.1 Planctomycetota bacterium
GCCATAAAAAGCGTTTACAATCTTGATTTTCTCGGCATTACCAAACCGATTTTGGAACGGGAGCTTGAAAAACGGTTACTTGAGAAAATCAAACATTTCATTATGGAGCTTGGATACGGATTTTCATTTCTCGGCAATCAATACCGACTCGCTCTGGAAAACAACGAATATTTCGTGGATCTTCTGTTTTTCAACCGCAAACTGAAATGCCTCGTGGCAATTGAGCTTAAGACTGGCAAGTTTGAAATAGAACATGCCGGTAAAATGGATTTTTACTTACATCTATTGGACGAACAAGTGAAGTTAGAAGATGAGAATCCGTCAATAGGTATTATTCTATGTGCGGATAAGGAAACAATCGTAGTTGAATACGCCTTGCGCAGTGTCAAAAAGCCCGTAGGAGTCGCTGAATACTATCTCACAAAGAAACTACCAAAATATTTGGTAGGAAAACTTCCTGATGTAAACGCATTGAAATTGCCAATACAAGAGGAGTTGCAATAAAAGATGTGGACCAAAGTCAAAGAATACGCACACCAAATCGATAAAATAGTCTATGAATTATATGATTTAAGTGATGAGGAAATAGAAATTGTAGAGGGGAAAATTCATGAAAAACAGTAAAGCTTTGTGGGATATAAGCAATAGGCCATCTACAAAAACTAAACTTGAAATACTCAGTAAATATTTTAATGTCTGGGTAACTGTTTGGAATAATCAAAGTTGGGTGTCTAATGAATAAAGAACACATTTTTGAATCCATACCAAATATTCTAACAATAAAAAGGAAAACATTGCTTTACAAAACCAAGGTTGAATATGGAAATTGGACAATAAATCATATTATCGGCTGTAGACATGGTTGTAAATTCCCTTGTTATGCTATGATGATGGCAAAAAAATTTGGTTGGGTTAAAAATGATGAAGATTGGAGAATACCCAGAATTGCTGAAAATGCCTTAGAACTTTTGGAAAAAGAAATTCCTAAATACAAGAACAAAATAGATTTTGTTCATTTATGTTTTATGACTGACCCCTTTATGTATGACTTTGATAAAAAAGATTTAATACCAGAAATAAAAGAGATGACATTAAAGATAATTGAAAGGTTGAATAAAGAGGGTATCAGGGTAACAACTTTAACAAAAGGAATCTATCCTGATGAAATTTTAGATAAGAAGAAATTTTTAGAAGATAATGAATACGGAATTACTCTGGTTTCGTTGAATAAGGACTTTAAAAATAGGTTTGAGCCCTTTTCAGCACCTTATGAAGAAAGGATTACAGGTTTAAAAAAGTTATCTGACAACGAATTAAGAACCTGGGTTAGTTTGGAACCTTATCCAACACCAGAACTTGATGCAACGGCAGGAGATATTGAAAAGATTTTAGAGAAAATTGCGTTTGTAAATAAGATAATTTTTGGAAAACTAAATTATCGGAGATTAACTGAATATAATAATGATTCTCAAATATGGAAAAACAATGATGACTTTTATAAAGCAATGTCGCTAATGGTAATAAATTTCTGTAAAAGAAATAATATAAAATACCATATAAAATCTGGTACACCTTTAAGTGATGGTAACACGATAAATATCTTTAAGGAATAAATATCTGATGTAATTCCAAAATTTCAGAATCCGAGCAAAACCCGTTTGTAGAATTGGCTGACCACATCTCGTAGGGGCGAACGGCCGTTCGCCCCTACATCGAACGTTCAGTTGATATCTATAGAGTTAATTTTTAAGATATGGCAAAATTTTATGATAAAATATTGCTTTGTCGTGAAGTTGGGTTAGGCCAAATTTGAACCAGTGCCAAAATTTTATAACTGTTCACCGCAGAGATCGCAGAGACAGCACAGAATAGAAGGACCTGGACTATAGAAACAATGTTCGGCCTAACATGATCCTTGTATTCTCTGCGTACTCTGCGCCTCTGCGGTGAACAGCTACCAAATTTTCTTCAAGGCTTGACAGAAATATCTTTCATGCAAAGATATAGAGCATGACCTCTACTGATAATCAATATAATCTGATACTGTTGGGCCGTTATCCGGGTAAGGATCGTCTGGTGGCGCATGCTTTGGCGCAAGTGTTCGGACGAGATGACGCGTGGGGTCTGCAAATCGTGGGCGTGGCGCCCGTCATTGTGTTGGACGCCCTGACTGTCGAACAAGCTCAACTTATTTACGAAGCTCTGGCCGAAGTCGAAGCGGCGGGGAGTAAATTTGAAATTCGATGCGGCGCCATTGAGGGCATGTCGAAATTGCACTGGCCCTTGCCGCCGCGTCTCTACGGACGTTCCGTCGCGGAATTTAGTGTGGCGGACAGCAAGGCCTCCGTCTCGCTGATCGTTCCGTGTCCTTATACCGGTCAGAAGATTAAATTAACGATCACTGCGCAAGCGACGCGTCTAACCGCAGAGAATGTTTTGACTACTGCGGTTGCGCCAGTTGCAGTCAACGTATCGGTTCCAGCGCTGCCGTCAGTCGTCTCAGTGCCAGTGACGGTGCGCCCGCCATCTCAACCAAACACGTTACCCTCAACGCCGTTACCTATTCCGATACCGGTCGTTACGCCAGTGGCTCGCCCACCCTCGCCACCGATCCCAGTGCCAGTACCCACGACATTATTGCATTCGCCACAGCTACAGCGTCACCCGGCGCCGCATATAGCGATTCCCGCGCCTGCGATTACGCCGGAGTTGCAGGAAGAATTGCTTCCCATGGAACATTTCTTCCCCGCGTCGCCCAAACCGCCATCCCGCTCGCCGCCGCACGGCATGACCGTACGGCCAACATCAACCGTAATACCATTGCCGGATGTGCCGGTGCTGCATACACAGTCACCACCGATGCCATCGCCGCCAAAGCCAATTATGTTGCCCGAGGTGACGGCATTCATGCCGTCGCAGGTCAGCGCTCCGATGGATATGGAAGTCTTCGAACAACGCGTCAGCTCCAGCGGGATATTCAAAGCTCCGGCTTTGCCGGAAAATGAAATGTCGGCGCCGACCGTTAGTGACGATGGCAATTTATGCTCCGTATTCATAGGTAAAACCAATAATGTTAAAGCGCAACAAGTGCTGGCCGAACTGCATGGGATTTCTGTTCCCGAGGCGGCCAGATTATGCCAGAAAATGCTGATTGCAGTGGCCAAAAATGTTACGAATAGTGAAGCGTTGGAGATCAAACAACGTTTCGCCGCCGTAAATATGAATGTGCGTATCGTCAAGCTAAAACAATAAAAAAAGGAATTTTAGATTTTAGATTTTAGATTGTGGATTGAAGGAAAACAGATCGCCTTTGGCGACAATTTTTGACTTGAGCGACCAACTTTAAAATTCTTATATACTCTGCGCGGGAGAAATCTCGGCTTTTTTCACTCAGTAGAAAAAGCCGAAATTCTGACCGCGTACGGTATACTTTTAAAAGTCGCCCACGCATAATAGTTGCGCAATATGCCGTGAACGAGATTGCCATGTCTTTGGCGCGTCGTCTGAGTCGCTGGTTTTTGGGTCTGGCTGTCTGGCCGGTGCAAACTTGGTCGCGCCTGACCGTGGATGGCTGGTTGTTCTTCGGTTTGACATTGCTCTGCGGGCTGCTCTCTGTCGGTTCCAATTCCTGGTCAAACATTCCGTTACTGATGTGCTTGGTGCTGCTGGCGCTGTGGCTGGTGGCGATATGGCACGGCAGCCACTCGTTGCGTGGCATTCGTTTTAAGCGCAGTCACGTGGAACGCGCCTTTGCCAATGAACCGGTGACGGTGACGTTGCTTATGTCTAACAATTCGCGCCTGCCTGTGGCGGGGCTGGTCATCTCCGAAAAACTCGAAGCGGAACGACTGCTGCCGGTCCGGATGGGACAGGCGGGCGCAGCGGAGATAGAGAAGCGCGTTAACGTCAGGTCGGCCACCGTCGTCGCTCAGGGCGCGGCGTTTGTCACCGTCATCTCGGCACGCGCCGAAGATTATTCGCGCTATACTCTCGCAGTCCGGCGGCGAGGCATTTACCGTTTCGGCGAAACTTCAATCGAGACTGTGTTTCCGTTCGGTTTTTTCCATAGTCGCTCCGTGCGCAGCGCGCCAGGGCGACTGGTCGTCTATCCGCGACTGGGCGAAGTGGACGGCAAGTTCTTGGAAGAATTGGAACTGTCGCTGCATTTTATGCGCTGTTCACGGCCTTCGCGCGCCGAAGAGGATTTCCGCGGACTGCGAGAATACCGCGATGGCGACAATCCAAAGTGGATTCATTGGCGCAGTTCCGCTCACCTTCAGAAAATGCTAGTCAAGGAATTCGAAGAACCTCAGGCTAAACGTGTGCTGCTGTTGTTGGATACAAACCTGCAACATTTGGGCACACAGCGATTTGCGGCTATCGAACAGGCCATCTCCTTCACCGGAACGCTGGCTCGCGACTTAATTCGTCGTGGTTATGAGGTCGAAGTCGCCGCGCTACAGCCTCATAACCGTCTGTTACGTGTCGTTGCGCATCGTGAACGGCGCAATTTTGACGCGCTGCTGGAACTGCTGGCTGGATTGCAGCGTGACGACACTCGTACACTCTCCGATATGATCGAAACTCTGGGCCGCCGCAGCCTGCAACATGTTTACGTGCTTGTGTTGGGGCTAGGTTCGCTGCGTACAAAGTCAAACCTGGGCTGGTTGCACACTATAGATAATATCGTGAAAATTTTCGACGCGCGCGGTGATGAGTTTCGCCGGATATTCCGACCTGTAAGTTCAGGGTCGGCGCGAGAGCAGTTCACTGAAGAAGACATTCTGATGGGCATTGGCGATGATGAAGCCATTGAGGAAGACGCTGCCGTGGCGATAAAATAAAACCACAGATGAACACAGATTTGAAGTGAATAATAAAGGCAAAGTGGTGAGCGCGCAATCATGGACCTATACCGCATCTTGCGCATATCAATCTATCTTATGGTCGCCTCTGGCGCCTTCGCTGTCTCCATGGCCGAGCAGAATCCGAGTTTTCTTTTAGCTGTCCTGTTTTTCGGAGTTCTGGCCTATACCACGATAGACAGCCAGCATGTTAAACCAGCGCGTCCGGAATACGCGGTCGCCATGACAGTGGCGCTGTTATTTTACAC
Source organism: Planctomycetota bacterium (assembly GCA_043801885.1). Taxonomy (GTDB): domain Bacteria; phylum Planctomycetota; class SZUA-567; order H5-PLA8; family H5-PLA8; genus JAZDLP01. The sequence continues at coordinate 5,114 of JAZDLP010000187.1, forward strand.
ATTTCTACCATTGCGTAATGCCGCTAACTGGGAGAAGTTCCCAACCGCCGCCGCTCACTTTCTGTGCTTATTTCAAACGCTGCTGTTCTTTACTGTCTATCGAGACTTGACACTATTGGTCTTCTGCGGCTCATCGCTGCTGGTGGTAATCGCTTCTGGTGTGATGAAGTCAGACGCGAGTTTGCTGCTGCGCATGGGAGGATGCGTTGGATTGCTGATTTGGACGTTGTTTATTCATGCGCTGTGGCGCGCACGGGAGAACTTCAATCGCCGACTGATCGCCAATCCTAACGCAACTCCGCCTGCGTCGCATGATAACCGTCCGATGACCGAGCGCGTGTTCTGGCAAGGCTTAACAATGACGGCAAGCATGTCGGCACTGTGCCTGACTTTAGGGTTTGTGTTCTTCTTCTCGGCGCCGCATCTAAATGAGGATCTCACTGGCTGGGTTGACTGGCTGATTCGCAGGCCGCATTTGATGCCGACGGATAGCGACGGTGGGATCGGAACCGGCGGTCGCGAAAAAATACTCAAGGGATTGCCGGAGACAGTGAACTTGGCACGCTTTGGTCATATTTTGGATGACCCTCGTCTGGCGCTGACCGTCACGTTCTCGCTGCCGCCAACGGATTTTTCCGACAAGAATGGACGTATCCATCTGCGAGGCTTCGTCTCCAGCGACTATCAAGACGGCGTCTGGCGTTCCGATCCGACACAAATAAAATTAGAACTAAAGCAAGACGAGACGATGCTGAAGATTACGGATCCCAGCTCACAAGGACGCGCGCTGGTCGGGCCGGAGATCAAACAGACGATGCGGAATTTCAACAATGTGAGCCGCATCTGTTTGGCGTTGGGCGCCATCTCCAAATTGGATGCGCCAGCCGCGCTCCAGGACAGTGAGGGCGGATTGCGTCTGGCGGACGGCGACGCGCGCATGCGTTATGAGATTTGGTCGCCGGCAACTTTATATGAAGATAATCTGCCGGATAATGCGGTGGCCGACCATGACGACCTTGGGCGGTACGTCCGGCGTCATGGTTTTGGTCCAAATGTGGTTGAGGCAGTGCGCCGACGCGCGCTTTCGATCATCACGACGCACGACACTGCGTTGGAAAAAGTGCGCGCAATTATGAGGCATCTGCGCGATAGCGGCCGCTACCGGTACACGTTACGAATATCGGGGGCGCCGATTGAAGAGTTTCTACTGAGTCCAGATGAAACGAAACGTTGCGGGCATTGCGCGCACTTCGCTACGGCTTTTGTGCTGCTGTGCCGACTGAACAACATTCCAGCGCGGCTGGTAACCGGCTTCTGCGCGCGCTTGCAGACGGCGCATTTTGAAGAAGACGTTCGCGAAGTCGAATTTTATAACTCCGACGCCCACGCCTGGGGCGAAGTTTTTTTCAAAGACCACGGTTGGGTGACGTTCGATCCTACTCCGGTCGCGCCGGTTGAGAAAAAAATCCCTGTTGAAGAGAAAATCACAGCCGCTCCGCCAGCCGCTCCGGAAATGCCGTTTAGTTCACGCTCGAAACTCGGAATATTCGACCGCGCCTGGAATTGCATTATTACTTTCAACAGCCGATACCAGCAAAGCATGTATGAACGAGTCGAAAATACAGTGCGTGGCGGACTGAGTCATACTGGCGCGACGCTGACCGGGAAAGGCGCCGGCGGCTATCTGGTGACGAGCTTGGTGTGGCTGATGATCGGCGGACTGGCAGGCTGGCTGATCCAGCGACGGCTGCGTCAGCGCAACTTAAGGCGCAGTGGCGTCCTGCCACTCGCCTGGGTGCGCGCGCGAGCGGCGGTGGCATTCTATAACGATCTACTGCAGATGCTGTCGCGGCGCGGATTCGTGCGGCGGTCAAATCAGACACCAAACGAGTTCGCTGAGTTCGTCGTCAAACGTGGCGGCGAAGCGTTCAAACCGGTGTTGACGGTCACGGAGATATTTGAGAGCGTGCGTTATGGCGGTAAAGATCTATCGCAAGAAGACTTCAATCGCCTGCAGAATATGCTGGATAAATTGCGCGAACTGACGTTCATCGTCACCGGACCGCCTGCAAAACCGTAAGATATTGTGAGTGATGAATGATGAGTGATGAGTGATGAATTGTGGATTGTGAATAACGGCACTGGTTCAAATACGGGTAGTGTCTCAAGCGCCACATCCTGGGAGCGCCGCACCCC
>JAZDLP010000225.1:0-20132 GCA_043801885.1 Planctomycetota bacterium
CAATGAAGTGGACATGCTTGATTCTCCTTTTCTGAAGGCTTTAAACATCCACAGAATAGACATGCATATCCACGCTTTTTCAACTCCACTTTACCGACCTCCGCACTTTGTGAAGTACGCTCGTTCCGGATGAGCCAGAAAAGAGATGAACAATGACGGCTTGACCATCTATGATGTTGAAAGTGGCATCTTCACTGGCGAGATAGTGGAGCGTCAACGAGATAGATCGACGGCTGAATGGAAATATCGCATCACCGGAGAAACAATTGAAAATGATAAAATCGAAGTGGTTGCTAAAAAAAGTCTTACTGGCAAGCTTGTCATTATTACCGTATATGTCGTCTGAAGATAGGAGGAAATCAGATGGTGTGTGACATTTGTGGTCAAGAAGGCACTCGTGTTCGCCGGATTACTGAGACCTACGGGAAGGGAAGACGCTTGTTAGTGATAGAGAATATTCCCATGGTAAGTTGCATTCGTTGTGGTGAGAGCTACTTTACGGCAGAAACACTCCACGAGATTGAGCGTATTAGGCTTCATCACAAGAGTCTTGCGGTTGAGCGTCCTGTGGAAGTGGCCAGATTTGCGTAGTGAAGAAAAGCTTAACAACGTGATGGAGACGACCACAAAGGAGTGCCCAATGAATGTCATGGAAGCCATTCGCCAGCGGTACAGTGTTCGCGCTTATCAGGACCGGGACGTTGAGCCTGCAAAATTGGAAATTCTATTCGAGGCGGCGCGATTGGCGCCATCGGCCAGCAACCGTCAGGAGTGGCGCTTTGTTGTCGTGCGTGACAAAATCGCGCGCAAAGCGCTCCAAGTGGCCGGAAACAACCAGGAATTTATTTCTAAGGCGCCTGTGGTCTTAGCCTGCTGCGCCGAGACAGACCGCCATGTTATGCGCTGCGGGCTGACCTGTTACCCGATTGATGTGGCCATCGCCATTGACCATATCACGCTGGCTGCGGTCGAGCTGGGACTGGGCACATGCTGGATCGGAGCATTTGATGCGGCGGCTGTGCGGCGTATATTACGTATCCCGGAAACGGTAGAGGTAGTTGAGCTTCTCACGGTGGGTTATCCGGCCGATCAGCTCCGCTCTAAAAAACGGCTCGGCCTGACCGAGATCGTTAAATATGACACGTACTAACCTCTATTCGGGCCGAAAAAGACTACAAACGCGGCAACTTTTTATAAGTATAGGAATTCCGGCTCTTGTCGGTTTGGGGCGTAGCTTCGCTACACGGTTACAAAATTTGTTTGTTTCTTGCGGTTCTAAATGGTCGGGGCGGCGGGATTTGAACCCGCGACCTCTTGCACCCCAAGCAAGCACGCTAATCCAAGCTGCGCCACGCCCCGACTAGTTGAAATTTCGCAAACATTCAGACTATTTTTGCCACAGAGGACACAGAGAATTTTTTTTAAACCCACATATTGTTCAATAGAACCTTGATCTCATTAAGTTTTATTTGTACTTCCACAAGACAACACGTCAAGCGCGATTATATTGCTTTTATTGATCTCAGGAGGACCGTGCGATGAATGATGGAGAAATCTCGGCGTTGCATTTCGTCACACGCCAGCCTGTTCGAGTACGCTGGCACGAAGACAAAATTACGGCCATCGAACCTGCGCCACCACCACTGCCAAAGGACGTCTGGATCGCTCCGACGCTGACCGACTTACAAGTCAACGGGTACGGATCGGTGGATTTTCATGGCGACGGTCCGACTCGCGAAGGACTGCTTACGGCCGCGCGCGCCTTGGAACGCGACGGCTGCGGACAAATTCTACTGACACTGACTACTTCTGAATGGTCAGTGTTGACGACTAAATTGAAACGCATCCGCGACTGGCGCAACCAAACGCCCGAATTGCGTGCGGCGATCGCAGGCTGGCATATCGAAGGCCCATTCCTGTCGCCCATATCGGGATTTGTCGGCGCGCATCCGCCGCAATGGATGATCAACCCTACACCAACACATATCCGAGAACTGCGCGAGATCACCGGCTCCGATGCGCTGCTTTTGACCATGGCGGCCGAGCAACCGGGTGTATTGGATATTATACCGCTGGCAGTCTCGCTGGGCATCCGGATCAGTCTGGGCCACACAAACGCCTCGGCGGACACCATTCAAGCGGCAGTAGATGCCGGCGCGACCGTCTTCACGCATCTGGGAAACGGATGTCCACAAGCGCTGGACCGTCACGACAACATTCTTTGGCGAGTCTTTGAAACGCCTGGTCTGCATCCCGGTTTAATCCCGGATAAAGTTCATGTCTCTCCCGCCCTATTTCGCATTATTCATCGTCTGATTCCTCACGACCGACTCTGGTACACCACTGATGCCGTCAGTCCGGCTGGCGCGCTGCCCGGACGTTACACGATGCTTGGCAAAGAATTTGAAGTTGGCACGGACCAGATTGTTCGCGAACCGGGCAAGACCAATTTTGCCGGTTCAGCGTTGCGTCCGTTGGAGGGCATTTTTCGCGCCACCGAAATGCTCAATTGTCCATGGCAGGAAGCCTGGTTGCGATATTCGAAGCAGCCGCGCGAGATGATGGGTCTGGATGCTCAACAACTCGCGGTGGGGAAAGACGCCAGTTTTTGCGTCTTGGATTTCGTTCAGCCGCAGAACCCCACGGTAAAGACTTACATTCGAGGCCACTTACGCTCGACACTACCGGCCCAAGCGAAGATGAACAGCGCGGGTATAATTAAGAATTAACCACAGCCAGCGCAGCCTCGATTTTTTGTAACCGTTCACCACAGAGTCGTCGGATCAAGAGACAGGATGGCTAAAATTTACTTATTGAGTCCAGTGTTTCTAATGTAGATTTGTGCTACTTATAACGCACTTAACTTTAGATAAACTAGACTCAATAACTACTTTTCAAATCTGTTCATCTCTGTTCATCTCTGTGTCTTTGTGCCTTCGTGGTGAACGGTTACAAATTTTTTATCAAGCAAATTGAATAGCGCGAAGAATTTTGCTGGACAGTTGCGAAAAAAGGTGTTGCTTCTCACGCTTTGTCATGTTAAGCATAGTCTTTTGCAGAAGTGCGCATGCGATTGGTATATGTCGAACAAATGCAGGCGTGGGCGATTAGCTCAGCTGGTTAGAGCGCCTGCCTTACACGTAGGAGGTCACTGGTTCGAACCCAGTATCGCCCACCATGTCTTAAGGGCGGGTTGTTGCTTAAAGAGTCGCCAACAGCAAAATATTGGAATTTTTATTACGCGGGTCCGTAGCTCAACTGGTTAGAGTATTGGATTGTCGATCCAAGGGTTGCGGGTTCGAGTCCCGTCGGGCCCGCCATTTTGTCGCGTAGCAATAAAAATTGTAACCGTCTATTTTGCCACAGAGGACACAGAGAATTTTGTTTTAAAAATTTCTGTTCATCTTTACGTACCTCTGCGGCTCTATGGTGAATAGTTGCAAAAATTGAATATGGAAATTGACAGCCTTAAAAATTGGCTAAAGTTAGATGTGTAAGCGCCTGTTTAGAAGGCACATTTTACACTAATCGTCAAACTCTTTGCGTGACGCAAAGATTTTGATGGTTGGATTGCAGGCGAGACGCCTGCGCTACGAAGTTGTGTTCCGTAAAAAAAGCAGTGCTATCTGTGCTGCTCTAATTGCTTGGAACACACAGAGAGGATTCAACATGCGACTGTGGCAACTATCGGTATTCGCTCTGAGTTTTATGCTGTTGGTGACTCTGACGTTGAGAGCCGAAGATAAAATCATTGAACTTCAGGATTTGCCTGGTGGTGTTCCTCCAGATGAGGTGGATTTCCTGAACAGAAAACAGGCAGCTCGTCAGACGCTGATGAGTGAACGCAAAGAGCGTGAACAGCAGCTCGCGAAGGTCGTGACTGATCTCGCTGCGCAGCGCGAGCGGCTGGCTCAGACTCAGCCGGTGAAAGTGACTGTAGATGAGAACGAAATCGAAGGCAAAGCGCCACGGACGATGGAAGACGTGCTGAACAGCGTCTCCGACAAGCCCGATTCCAGTCGACGCGTGCGTGATGAATATGAAATCAGCCCGGACGACTTCAAAATTGACATTCATGATCGCTGGTCCATCAATCCCACCGATTTTAGTTTCGATGCGCCACAATATATCACCAGCGACATCTGTCCAGGCAGCGCCAAACGATGGTTCGGTTTTACTTTCTCTATTACCAATAGCACGTCCAAAACTCGGCGCATCTCGCCGGCATTTGTAGCTGTAACCGACAGTATGGTTCTGAACCATGCTGTAACCGGCTTCGCACCGGAACGCATGATGGCCGATTCGATGCATCGGCCGTTAGCGGACTCGAACGTTCTGCGCGACAAAGAAATGCTGCGTGATTGCGTCGCGCCACTGGAATCACAAGTGCAGTTGGCCAATTATGCGCTCGATCCTAAAGACGGCGCCTTGAAGCTCTCGCCTATGGCCACCTTCGAGCCTGGCCAGACGCGCTGGGGCGCAGTACTGTGGTCGAATTTCTCGGACAAGTTTACCGAATTAAAAATTGTTGTGCATGGCTTAAACAACTCACATCGCTACGAAGAGAAAATGCGCCGTGCGCTGGTGCTGACTTTTGAACGCAAAGATGACGAGTTCAATGTGCACCGCACCGAATTGAAGTTCAAGAATAAGCGCTGGGAATACCTGTGGATGTGGGAACAGTGCATCGTCGTCCCGTTACCGACGGACTCTAAAGATCCACAGATAAAGATTCAGACACTCAAAACTCCAGCGGGCGCCGACAAGCTCACTTGGGCTTTCCCGTTTACCATCACCAATTTAACTCGCGTCAGCCAGGACTGGGCCATCAACACCATCGCTTTTGTCTGTAATGTTGCTGTGGACGTAGGTGGAACGAAGATGCCGATTGAAGTTGGCGTTATAGATGATGGTCGCTCCACAATTTATAAAGCGCAGATGCTTAAGAGTTTAGGTAAAGAGATTGCTCCGGAACAAGCCAAAGACCGATTCCGCTTTACTGCTCTCAACGAAGAAGGCAGCAAGACGCTTCTGCAGCGTCGCAAATGCACTCTTGAACCGGGCAAAAGCATTGATGAGACGTGGGCTATCTTCGACGAAACGGATGTGGATTGGGATGGCGTCAAATTCCAGATCGAGACTGCGTTGACTTGTTCGATGGACAAGAAAGCCGCCGCCAACGCGACGTGGGAAAAGGTCGCGAAGACCTATCAGCCGGAAGACAAGTCTCTGTTGCAGAAAAATCCGGGCATTATGTACGATCCGCGCCGTCGCTTGACGGAAGAAGAATTCGCGCAGGTAAAAGAGCAGGTGGTTAAGGCAATATCAGGCGCCGTGAATGCCATGAAAGCCAAGAAGACCGTGGTCGTCGACTTCGACTGTACCAGCGGCATGTCCACAGGCAATTACCGCATCAATCGCTTATATCGCAAGCCAGGCGTGGTGGAAGAAATCTGGCTGACCGAATGGGAAAACTGGATGAAGAATTGGGAAGCCGCAGAACCCGAGCTGTAGTCCGCTGTTTCTCTGCTCCGAAAATACCGTAACGTGCGCGGTATTTTCATTGTTTCCGGGTGACGCGCCGCGTCATGGCGACTGTGGTGAACGATTATCCGAATTCGATTAGCGAAAACTGCGACGGTTCTTGCAGGTGGAACAGATTCGAATGCGCAGTTTATTTGGCGACATGAATTTGCGGCGGCACTTCAAACAGATCGTTTCTTTTGACTCGGCAAGCGTATCTGATTTTTTCTTCGACATCATTCGTCCTCTTCTATCACATTCATAGTTATCTTTTTTGGCTGATTTTCAAAAGCAATTACTAAGAACGCTTAATTGTTTATAGGATATTCAATAGAGAGCAATAGGTCAATAGCCGAAAGGAATGCTTAAAATAATGAGTTCATCATCAAGTCCGAACACATCGCACAAGATTATTATTTTTGACACCACTTTGCGAGACGGCGAACAGTCGCCCGGCGCCAGCATGAATCGCGAGGAAAAATTGCAAATTGCGCGCGCCTTGATGCGATTGAAGGTGGACGTAATTGAAGCTGGTTTTCCAATCGCTTCGCCCGGCGACTTTGATGCGGTCAAGGCCATCGCCGAAGAACTGGACGGCCCAATCATTGCCGGTCTGGCGCGTAGCCTGGAAAAAGATATCAAAATCGCGGCCGAGGCGATTAAGAATGCAAAGAAACCGCGTCTCCATGTCTTCCTGGCCACCAGCGCTATTCATCGTGAGTTCAAACTGAAGAAAGCCAAAGACGAAATTCTCAAGCAGGCTGTCCTGGCTGTTAAAATGGCGCTGGAATACTGCAAAGATATCGAGTTCAGTCCTGAAGACGCCAGCCGCACTGAGCCTGAGTTTCTATGCGATGTGGTACAGGCTGTCATTGACGCCGGCGCTACAACCGTCAATATCCCCGACACTGTCGGCTACGCGATGCCTGAACAATATGGCGCGCTAATTGCTATTCTCAAGACGCGTGTGCCGAACATCAACCAGGCTGTAATCTCCGTGCATTGCCACAACGATCTTGGCTTGGCTGTGGCCAATAGTCTGACGGGCATCAGAAATGGCGCTCGGCAAGTCGAATGCACCATTAACGGCATTGGCGAACGCGCCGGCAACGCCGCATTAGAGGAGATCGTCATGGCGCTGCGCACACGCCACGATTACTTCAGCGGCTACTCAACCAACATTGACACCACGCGCCTCCTGCCGCTCTCGCGCCTAGTCTCGCATCTGACCGGCATTCACGTTCAGCGCAACAAAGCGATCGTAGGTGAGAACGCTTTCGCGCACGAAGCGGGCATTCACCAAGACGGCGTGTTGAAAGAGCGCACGACGTATGAGATCATGCGCCCCGCCGATATTGGCCTAGAACAATCAAATTTCGTGCTGGGCAAACACTCCGGCAAACATGCCTTTAATTCCCGCTTGAAAGAATTGGGTTACACTCTGGGTGAGAAGGAACTGGCCGATGTGTTCGAACGTTTCAAAGCGCTGTGTGATAAAAAGAAGACGATCTACGATGCCGACTTGTCCGCGCTGGCGGAGGATCTTCTCGAAACCGCGCCGCCCGTCTGGGAATTGGATTCTCTGCAAGTCAACACTGGCAATCGGATGATGCCTACGGCCACCGTTCGCTTAAAGAAGGGATCCCAATATTTCCAGGACGCGGCTATCGGCGACGGCCCGATCGCGGCGATGACTAACGCTATTGACCGCATCACCAGCGTTAAATCCAAACTGCTCGACTACCAAGTCCGTTCGGTTAGTATTGGGCACGAGGCGCAGGGCGAAGTTACCGTCAAGCTGGATGTCAACGGCGTGATTTTATACGGTCGCGGCTTATCTACGGACATCATCGAAGCGTCTGCCAAGGCTTATCTGAATGCGATCTGCCGCGCAATGATGCGAGAGAAAGAAAAACCAGCGATCATCGCTCGACCAGGCCAGACGGCACCGAGACTGTAAAAGATGCAACCGCGAGTAATTACTATTGACGGTCCGGCGGGTAGTGGCAAGTCCACAGCCGCGCGACGACTGGCAAAAGCGTTGGGGTTTACTTATCTCAACACCGGCGCATTGTACCGCGCCGTGACGCACGTGGCGCTGAACGGCGGAATTGACATTGACGATCCGGCCAAAGTGGATCTCGTCGCTAATGTCGCTCGGACAATTAATTTCCAGTACGTACTGAAGAACGATCAGTCGCGTTTCATGGTCAACGGCCATGACAGCACGGAAGCCTTGTTTACCGCCGAATTGACCGGGCGGCTAAAACCTGTAGTGAATAACAACGTCGTCCGCGCCGCGCTCGTGGCCAAGATGCGCGCCGCAGTCGAAGCCGTCATCGCTCAGGGCGCCAAAGGCGTCGTCATGGAAGGCCGCGACATCGGTACGGTCGTTTTTCCAAATGCGTTGATCAAATTCTACATTCACGCTGACATCCATGAACGCACGCGCCGTCGCGTAACGGAATTGCTGGCGCGTGGCGAGCCTGTGGATTCAAAAGGCATTCAGGCTCAGATCGAAAAACGCGACGAAACAGATAAAGGACGTGAAATAGGCGCGCTGATCCGAGCTGCGGACGCCATTGACGTGGACACAACTCATCTGGACGAAGAGACCACTCTGCAATTTCTACTGAAGAAAATGACTCTTTAAAAGAATCTGTCTATCGCTCAGGCCGTCAGGCCGGCTTCCTTGAGAATGCTCTGCGGCATACGACCTGCGACAAGCTTCTTTCTTTTTACATAACACTCCTCGCGGCCGTCCAGTTCCTCGACGAGCTTAGCCCGCAGGTACGTGACGCGATCACTCTTTTCTCTGACGAGGTTTTTTAGATTGGATGGATCGTTATTCAGGTCAAAATATTGCTCCTCGCCAGACTGCGAGTACCACACGTACATTTCCTTGCCGTTGGTTATCCAGTGGTTTGAGTCCTGTCCCACAGAGTGCTCTCCATGAATGTATTCCCGCCATGTGGCATTCTCACCTCTGCACAGTGGCAAAAGACTCGCGCCGTCAAGACTTTCCGGCGCGCTAACGCCAGCAGCCTCCAAGAAGGTAGGCATCACGTCTCGCAGTTCCACAGGCGCGTCAATGTGTCTGGCGGCGTATCCTTTCCAGTGAGCGGGAAACTTCATGAGCATGGGTACGCGCGCGGAGCAGTCGTACGGCATGGACTTGCCCGTGCGGTTATGATCGAAAAGCATTTCGCCATGGTCGCTTGTGAACATGATTAACGTATTGTCAATAATGCGGTCATTCTCATACAGCGCATGTACAAGACGGTTCACTTGATTATCAATGTGTGATAGATGCGCGTAGTAAGCTTTGCGCGCCCGTTCGATGGACGTCGGATCGAAAGGCTTGGGGCTGTCGAGACCGTGCCGTCCGGTCACCGGCCCGCCGGCCCAATCTCCGATGGGCACTGGAGGAAGCTTTTTATCGTGGTAGATGTCGAGATAACTCTGCGGTGGATCGAGCGGGGGATGAGGACGGTGGTACGACACCTTTAGGAAGAATGGCTTTCGGGGATCGCGGCGTCTCAGAAAATCAACCGCCTGAGTTGTGACCCAAGACGTGGGATGCGACATCTCGTCATAAGGCCAGGGATGCACGGAATACCCGTTGCAACCGGGACCAGCGTCAATGTAGTCGGCTTGGGGCCCATGCCTGCCACGGAGCCACATAAGATAATCGTCGTTTAGGTTGTAATCTCTTTCGGAACACCGGTTGGCGTGTAAATATCCGTCGTGAAGAACGACATTATGAAATCCCATAAGCTCACGCGTGGGAGACACGTGCATTTTGCCAACACATTGCGTGTGAAAACCGGCCTTGGTCAACTCGCCGGCAAGCGTGGTTGTATAGTTCCACGGCACATGATCTTGGTAGCCGACGCGTCCGTGATGCCGCTGGTTTAAGCCGGTCATGAGTGCGGCTCGCGAGGCAATACATGAAGGCACGGCGGCGTATGCCTGGTCGAATCGCGCTCCCTCGCGGAACAGCCAGTCAAGATGGGGCGTTTCAACCACGGGATGACCGCTCCCGCTCAACGCGTCGGCGCGCCACTGGTCAACGAAGACAAGCATTATATTCGGTCGTTTATCTGCCATGCGTTTTTTCGCATTTCCAGTAACTGCGTAGCGAAGCCACTAATGTTCCGGTTTACTTGGCGTTGCTCTCTATTTCTTCGCCGATGATTGTCAGCGGCCCGGAGAACTCGGTGCGAATCTTATCCAGCTCTTTGCGGAACTGATTTTCCTCATGAAAGTCAATGATTGTCGGCGTAACAAATACCAGTAGATTTCTAGCGCTGATACTGCGCGTCCGATTCTTGAACAATCGTCCTATGAACGGAATTTCACTAAAGACGGGAACCTTCGTTTCAGCCATATCTTCACGCTCGCTCCGCAGCCCGCCGATGACGCCGGTCTCTCCGTTGCGCAGCATCATCTTGGTGACCACGATGCGTTGATTTGTTTGAGGCAAATCCAGATTGATGCCATTTGGGCCAACAAAGCGCTGGAAACCTTCTGGGGCGCCGCCGCCGCCACGATTGAGACTGAAGTCTTCAGTCTTTGGAATTATTGTCATCAGCACATTGTTTTCCGGTCCGGTTACATGTGGAATAATGAGCAGTTGCATGCCCAGCTTAAGCGGCGAGCCAGACGCTTCACGATAGCCCGATACCTGGCCGCCTCCTTCGGTGCTGGCAAAAAAAGATTCCGCATATCGCACCAATTCTCCCACTTGAATCGTGGCTTCTTCGTTGTCCAGCGCAATCAATTGCGGCGACTGAATAACCCGTCCGGCAGTTTTAGTGCGCAAAAGTTGCAACAAGGCAGTGGTGGCGCCAAAACCCATCGAACCAAACGTGATGCCTGGATTAAAACTAGCATCCAAAGTGCCGCCAGCTCTATTAAAGAGCGTGTTCCCACCCCGATTGGCAGCATTGCGCATCGTGAAGACATCGAATACTTTCGTCAGCGCGCCTTGCGCCAACTGATTTGTTGGCCCTGCCGCAATGGCCAGATCGCCCAGCCAGGAGCGCGACAATCCGTTGCTCACGTCAAAGGGAAACGCCGTGCTCCAACTGGACAGCGGCGACATGGCAAACTGGATACCCTGATTCCAATTGACACCTATTGCTTCAGTATCCGCATCTGACAGCTCTACCAGCTTGACCGATATATGCACCTGCTTGGGCGACTGGTCCAATTTATTAATAATCACTTGCATCTGATCCAGAACCGTTGACATATCTCGGACCACCAGGGAATTTGATCGCTTTTCAAACGAGATCGTGCCCTGCGGGCTTTTGACCTTGGTTAACACATCAATCAGCGAGGTGCCTGCTTGAGCCGTTTCTTTAGATTCTTCCCGTTTGGTGAATTCGCTCTGGAGTACGGCTGTGTACTTGGAGCCTTCCGGAGAGACGTAAGCCAAACGGAAGATGCGAATGTCCAATTGCTTTTCGATCTTTGCCGGGCTGGTGATGCGGATGGTATTATTGGCTTCCTGCACCGCGACGAAATCCAGTGTTCGCACGACGATATTCAGCGCATCGTTCCAAGGCACATTCTCCAAGCGCATAGACAATTCGCCGGATATCTCCGGTCCAATAACGATATTGGCATTGGACTGAATGGCGATGGTGTTAATGACATCACGAATGTCGGCTCGCTGAAAGACCATGGACACCTTTTCGGGCGTGTCCAGGAAAATCAGATTGTCTTTGATCCGACTTTCGTCCACGGTCATCCCGTACTTGCGCGCGATGAAATCCAAGATAGCGCGGTAAGTGACATTTTCGAGCTTAAAGGTCACTAACAATCGCTTATCTTTTTCCTTGATAACGCTGATATTTTTCCCGCTGACCGCACGCAAATAGTCCAACACTTGCTGGAGTGGTCGCTCATTGACCTCCAATGTAATCAATGCCCCCACCGCAGTAGCCGTAGTAGACGGCTGCTCGACAGCAGTAATGACTTCAACGCGTTTTTCACGCAGCACCGGCGCCACTTCGTCGTCGCCCGCCACTGCGACAACACTGAAAATACAGCTCAATCCGAGTATTAATGAAAAGAGACTCAATCTCAGATGTCCGTATATTGGGCGTACATGTTCGCAAAAGAATGAGATTCTTGCCAAAAGCCACCTCCTACCACCATACTTCCTGCATGCGCGGATGCTAACTCTAGCTATGCCAAACAAACAACACCTAATAATGTATCGGCATTTTTCCGCTTATCATTTCCCTATTTCTGGTAAAAATAAAGCCATTTTATAACCCCGGAAAAGGAAAATAACCCGCTCCGGTAAAATTTCGTCCACCATTATCGTATCGTTACTATCGGCAGAAGTGGTCACCAAGCTACCTTTGTTGACGAGCATCCCGTTAATAATCGCTTGGGAGCGCTTATCTCGGGCGACAACACCGGTGACTTTGATGTTCAGACGACCGAATTCGCGATCTGCATTCTGGCGCTGTTTCATTCGCTCCGAAGCTTTGCGCAAACGCAACAGGTTATCACGAACGGTCTGCAACAATGGGTAGTCCAAAAGATTAGTGATATCCTTAAATATCTCTAGTCCTCGATCGCACGTAGTCACCGACGACACAAACTCGGTAACCATGAAGGCGTGTTCGGCATCGACGTACAACTCTTCGGCTTGTTTTTTCTTGGCCTCGACTTCATGCGGTCGCAGTTGTTTCTTGTTAGGATTAAGCAAATCAACGCCAGCCTTAGCATCATCACCGCTGCTCGGCACGATTTTGGTGAAAGTGAACGGATCGCGTCGCTCACCGGCGTCAAAATTAAATACTGTTTCGTCCACTAACTTTTTGTCGTCCGGCTGTTCGTGCGAAGCGACGGGTTGGATCGGCGGCGCAGGTTCGCCTGCATAAATGCCACTGAAAAAAAACAACTCTGTCAGAAGGACAAAAACCATCGCGTTACGAAGTTTGGTTGCAGGCGAGACGCCTGCGCTACGTAGTCTCATTCCATGCCACCTCGTCTCTCAGCGCTCTGCCTATCGCTCACTTACGTCTTTGGCAAATAGCGATAGGTCACCACATCAACCTGAATATCGTGCTGTGTGCCCATGGGCACCAGTCCGTTATTCTTGGGAGTAATCGTCAAATTCTCGAAACTAATGAATCGCTCAAATCGCTCTTCCATCTCATTAATCAGTTTGCACCAAGTCATGAAATCTGCTTTCCACTTTGTCTTCCAGATCATACGCGCATAGTTACTTCCCGGCGCGCTTTCAGCGCTCATCACTCGAATACGGTTTTCCAATCTGGCATTGTGTTTAGCGGTGACTGTTCCGATGGCGTTCATCAACTTTTCGACCTGTTCCGCGTCGGGCAATTTACTTTCTTTTGTATGCAGTTCTTCGCGTAACGCAGATAGCTGAGTCGCAAGTTTAGGACCTTCCTCTTCCACCGTTTTCTTGAGATTCCGTATCTCGTCTTGTCGCTTCACCAACAGTGCTTCCTTCTTTTTGAAGTCAGCGTGCGTGGTGTAGAGCCAGAACCCCAGACCGACGTTCACCACCACGCTCATAGCGACAGTGACTAGCATACGAGTCCGTTCCGACCAATCACTCGCTGCCATCTCATGCACTCCTTATTCTACTAATCGTCAAAATCTTTGCGTAATGCAAAGATTTTGATGATTGAATTGCAGGCGAGACGCCTGCGCTACGAACTAATAATTTACCACGCTATAGATCCGATGGCAGCTCAAAACTCAGTGTCAATTGAAAATCCAGCCCTTCCTTAGGCACGGAAATTTTTATCTTGGGATCAATGTCCGGCGCTGCCAGATCCACCCGTGTCGCTCCAATCAATTGCGGAAGAGAGAACTTGGCATTAATGAATTTGCACCAGCCGAAATCGGGCGGTAGCGGCTGGCCGACTGGCAACTTGTCGGGCACCTCGAACTCGCGTCTGAAATTATTCATCAGATCGGTTAGCTTTCGATCCATTTCCAACGCAGTCAAGCCGGTGGTATAACCGGTCAACGCAATCTGATAGCGTTTCCCGGAAGTGGGCATTGCGGACGGATTGGGGTCCGAGGTAACCGCAAAGGTGCGCAACCAGACGCCATTGGGCATAGCGTTGCAGAGACGGTGTAGCACGCGGCCATAACGCGCGTTGCTCTGGATCAAATTATTCAGAGCCTTGACCTTCTCTTTGAGATTAATGATCTCGGTCTGAGTCTGATCAACCACTACCTTGCGTTTCTGCAACGAGTCAATATCAGAATTGGCTTGAGTAATCGCTTGATGCTTACAGAGCGCCTTGAAGTAATAACTGCCAATCAATGATCCAATGATACAGACTAGCGCCACCGACATGAATATCGTCAATAAACGCGCCGGGGGCGTCCCTTCTGCTCTGCGCAACTCCTCGGGCAGTAGATTTATTTCAATCATGCGTAACGCCTCACAATGTCTTTATCAGATAAATAAACCCTATCGAATCTTTTCAACTCAGTCAAGCAATTCTTTCGGCGCTATGGCGCTGCGCCGATAAGTTCTTGTAACAACCAAACAACTATTTTAAGTGACATTCGGAAGATTTCCAATCCTTATCGAAAAAATATGCTTGCCATCCATTACATTATTAATCGTCAAAATCTTTGCGTGCCGCAAAGATTTTGATGGTTGGATTACAGGCGAGACGCCTGCGCTACGTAGTTATCATTTGGCTTTACAGCAGCGGAACCCCAGCCGGGCGCGGTAATTTTTTAATTCTTCCGGCGCCGGGGAAGAATTGGCATGGCAGCTTACAGTCAGTTGCGCATACTTGGTTGAACTGGTCCAGTCGCCGCCGAAATCAGTATCCTGCTGATCGCCTTCTGTCCATTCCGCAACATTGCCCGACATGTCGTACACACCCTCCGGCGTGCGGCAGCGAGAATATAAGCCGCTGACGGGTGGTTGCTTCTGGACGTCAATATCGAACCCCGCGGCGCATATTCCGCTAACGTATAATTTGCCGTACGGGAAAGGCCGTCCGTTATCGCCCATGCACGCTCGCACCCATTGCAGCGAACTACAGACTTTTTTGCCTTGCTTCTCGCAGAGACTGCGAGCCTCGATGGGCGTCGCGTCAGTCAGTGGCAGGAATCCGGCTTGGTTTGGATATTCAAAGCGATCAATTGCGAAGGACGACAGTTTTTCCCAATCTTGCTGCGGCAGGCGCGATTGCCCTTCCGGGATTATTACCATATTTTCCTCGGGAGTGTTGATGGTGATCTTGACCAATAGGTCATCGTCGCTGGCTTCACGAGTGACCCACAAAGTCGCCTGTTGTGGTGGTAAATTTGGGCGCGCGAAATTCAGGATGTATAGTCCACGCTCGAGCTCCCTGCCTCGCACCGGCGTTTTGCCCAGCGATTTCCCCAACGGATGCTCGTAGCTGGCGGACAGCAGGCGGCGATCACCGTCCATGATCCGCTTGGCAAAGATTTCCGCTTGTGCGCCATTTGTTTCTATTTGTACGGAGCGGATGCCGATGGCGATTTTTCGCAATTCCAGCGCTTCCACATTTTTCGGATTGCGTTTTAAGGCCAGGCTCGCCGCGTACTCGGCGGCCGCGTAATTTGGCGGCGTCGCCAGACTGTCTGGCTGGAGCTGCACTGGCTTTAGAAAGGATCGCGCCTGGAAAATGTGGCCCCGCACCTCTACGTCATTGTCCAGCTTGGCCAGCGTCTCCAGTCCATGCTGAGTCTCCGTGTCGTCCGGCGCCATATTCTGCGCTTGGTGATAAGCTGTAACCGCGTCAAAAATTGATTGACGCGCTTGCGTGGTCTTGGTTTCAAAATTGGTCTCGGTCAACCCTGTGAGTTGTTCCTGGGCTTGTTTGAGAGCGGCGCGCCCAACGATAAGTCGCTCGGCGAATATTTTCTGACGCTCTTGAATCTTATCCGCTGTCGCTCGATGAGATTTATAGATAGCGTACCCCGACGCAATTATGACCGTCAGGATGATCGCCAATCCAGCCATGGTCACCTCTTTGTGGCGTTTGGCCTTGCGCAGCCAGGTGGGAATCAGCCCCAGCGGTTTAGCAGTGATCGCCTCGCCCGCATTAAAACGTCGAATGTCTTCCGCCAACAGTTTGGCGTTGGCATAGCGAGCAGATTTATCCCGCTCCAGACACTTCATGCAAATGGTTTCGACGTCACGGTGGATTTTTGAGTTGAGCTGGCGGCACGGCGCAGGCAGCTCGTCTACTACTTTATGCAATACGGCCATGGTGGTCGGACCATCGAACGGCGGACGAGAAGTCAGAAATTCATATAGACACGCGCCGGCCGAGTATATGTCGCTTTGTCCGTCCACTTCATCTAGTTTTCCCTCGGCCTGTTCGGGCGACATGTACGCCGGTGTGCCCATGGTGCTGCCGGGCTGTGTAATGTCCAAGTCCTCATCCACACGTCGAGCCAGTCCAAAGTCCATAAGCTGCGCGTGTCCAAATTTATCCACTAGAATGTTGCCGGGCTTGATGTCGCGGTGAATGACGCCATTCAGATGCGCGTGATGCAACGCCTCGGCCACTCCTTCGATGATGGACAGCGCCAGACGGGGCGTCATTTGGCCTTTGGACAACAGTTGCTTGGTGGTCTGCCCTTCAATGAAGTCCATCACAAAGTACGGCTTGCCTTCATGCGTGCCGACCACGTAAATCGGGACGATATTGGAATGCTGTAGCCGCGCGATCGCCTGTGTCTCGCGCTGAAAACGTTTGGTGTCTTCTTCCGAAGCGCCTTCGCCGGCCAGCAATACTTTAATGGCGACCTGCCGTCTTAATTGAAGATCGAACGCCTTGTAAACAATGCCCATGCCGCCGCGATTGATCTCGGCAAGAACTTCATAATTTCCAATTCTCTTCGGCATCTTGCGCGAGAACTTTGTCGATTCATTGTTATTCTTGCCGGCGGCCAGTGCGGCTCTGGCGTCAAAATGATTGCCGCAATGAGAGCAGACGACGGACCACAAGCGCTTGCTTGACGACAGATCCGCGTTTGAGAGCGATATCTGGCTGGCGCATTTTGGACAGATTACAAACATAGCGTGTATCTTATGGAGTCTCATCGGATTTGAAATTGCTGAATTGCGTACCGTTCAATCTCATCAAGCCGCTCAAGAAAATCCACAGTATTCTCTTTCGGATGCCATTCTTGAGAACTTGGACGTGAAGTTGATCCGCAGGCACTCTTCATCATAAGCGAATTTTAGCCATCCTGTCTCTTGATCCGATGACTGAGTCTGCGATCTGTTTTGTTATCTTATTCAATTTCGTCTCTGTGCCTCCGTGGTGAACGGTTACAAAAATTAAAGGCGACCATATTATAGTTATAAAAAATATGCAAGAAATAGAGATTAGTTCCGTTACTAATTTGGCAAGACCATTGCTCTGGCAGCAGTAATGGGGAGTGCGGACGCGAGCTGAAGGAGGAATCAAATTATGGCGCATAGATATTCAGAAGAAGAAGCACGAGAAAAGGAAGTCCTGGAAGAAGTGGAGCAGGCAGAAGGACAACATCCATTTCTTTACTCCGTCAGCGATATGACGCCGTGGTGGATTGTATCCGTTCTATTGCATGTTTTGGTCATTGTGTTCGCCGGGCTGATCTCCATGTCAATGAAACTACCATCAGATGAAGCGCTCGTGATGATTACTGAGTTGCAGCCGCGACCGGAGATCACCACGGCGGCTGAAAAACCAAAGAAGGAATCCAAGTTTGCCTTGGGCACTGACCGAGATACACCTCCCACGGATCCGACGGCCGATAATCCCGACGTCATCACAGTTCCGCCGGATATTATGGCGATGGCGGAGCTGGGCGAGCATTGGGAGACGAATAATCCAGACCGCCCGGACACTCATTCCGCATTCGGCATCCCTGAGGCTCATATGTTTCACAGTGTTACGGGCTGCGTTGAGCCGGCTGGCGGTGGCGGGATGAGCGGCAATAGTCTTGACGACTTAATCGGCGGCGGCGGCGCGGCCAGTCCAGGCACCGGTGGTGGCTGGGGCGGCGGACACGGCACGGGTATTGGTGTGGATGACGGTTCAGGCCGCGGCAGCTTTGGTCAGCGTGGTGGTGGTGGTCGCAGATTGATGATTAAGCGCCATGGCGGATCAGGCACAGAGAGTTTCGTGGGAGCGGCGTTACGCTGGTTGGCTGACCATCAGGAAAAAGACGGACACTGGGATTCGGTAAAATACAACGGCAAGAAAGTAGATACAGCCAACACCGCATTCGCTTTATTGGCTTTTCTCGGCGCCGGCCACACTGAAAAAGTCGGCAAATACAAAGATCACGTCAAACGCGCAGTCGCCTGGCTGAAAAGCAAGCAGGCGCCCAACGGCTTGATCTTCGATACTACCGATGAAGGCGGCAATCGCGGCATCGGTTACCCAAGTGCGATTGCAACTTTGGCCTTGGCCGAAGCGGCTGGTATGGCGAACATCGCCGATACTCGTGTCGCGGCGCAGAAAGCTGTGAATTATTGCTGTGACGTCCATCAGGAAGGCGCGGGTTCTGAAAGGAGAGGCTGGCGCTATACCGAAAAATCGCCGGGCGATATCTCGGTGACCGGATGGTTCGTCATGGCTCTTAAGTCCGCCAAAGTAGCCGGTCTGCAGGTCAATCCCGCATCTTTTGAAGGCGCGCTCAAGTTCATAAGCAGCGTTGAGATCAAGAACGCCGAAAGTGACGTTTATGGTCTGGCATCTCGCTATTGCTACAAAGGTGGCGACTCGCCCAATGCCCGCCGCGGCGCTATCGGCAATTTAATCCGTCAGTTTCTGGGCGAAAGGAAAGAAAATTTACAAAGCAGCGTGGAGTTGTTCATAAAAGATGGCGGCGTGCCCACTTGGGGCGCCAACGGCGAGACCGTGGATCTCTACTACTGGTACTACGGCACGCTCTGCGCTTTTCAGCAGGGTGGCGATTTATGGGATCGCTGGAATAATGGCATGAAGAAAGCATTGATAGAAAATCAGTGCAAGCAGGGCGATGACAAAGGCAGTTGGAATCCGGTCGGCGACTATTCGGGAGAGTGGGGTCGCGTCGGCCAGACCGCGTTAGGCGCGCTGTGTCTGGAAGTTTATTATCGTTATTTGCAGTTGCAGCCGTAAGCTAATAAAGGATTCAGAACATGGTGTGCGGACATTTAGAAGAAGTGCGAGAAGAGAAAGTTTTAGAAAAAGAGGAACAGACAGAAGGGCAACGGCCATTTCATTACTCCGTTAGCGCCATGACGCCGTGGTGGATTGTATCCGTTCCATGGCATGTTTTTGTCATTGCGTTCGTCGGGCTGATTTCCATGTCAAAATTGTCGTTAGGCGCTGAAGCCAGCAACGTTATCGTTCCGCCATACAATGCGGTAGATGAGGCGCTGTGCTGGTTGGCTAAACATCAGGAAAAGGACGGACACTGGGATTCGGTAAAGTACAACGGCAAGAAAATAGATACCGCTAACACCGGATTGGCCTTATTAGCTTTTCTCGGCGTCGGCCACACTGAAAAAGTCGGCGAATACAAAGATCACGTCAGACGTGCGGTCGCCTGGCTGAAAAGTAAGCAGGCGACAAATGGCTTAATCTTTGACAATACCGATGAAGACATCAATCGCGGCATCGGTTATCCGGGAGTGATCGCCACCTTGGCTCTGACCGAAGCGACTGGTATGGCGAATATCGCCGATACTCGCGACGCAGCGCAGAAAGCTGTAAATTACTATTGTGACGTCCACCAGGAAGGCGTGGAATCTGATAAAGTATCTGGAGGCTACACCGAAAAATTACTGAGCGATATATCAATGACCGGATGGTTCGTCATGGCTCTTAAGTCCGCCAAAGTAGCCGGTTTACAAGTCAATCCCGCATCTTTCGAGAGCGCGCTCAAGTTTCTAATCAAGGTCGAGATCAAGAACGCTGAAAGTAGCGCTTATGGCCCGGCATCCCGCTATTGCCACAAGAGTGGCGACACGCCTAATCCCCGCTGCGGCGCTATCGGTAGTTTGATTCGTCAGTTTCTAGGCGAAAGGAAAGAAAATTTACAGAGTAGCGTGGAGTTGTTTATTAAGGATGGCGGCGTGCCCGCTTGGGGCGCAAACGGCGAAAACGTGGATTTCTACTACTGGTATTTTGGCAAGCGTTGCGTCTGTCAGCAGAGTGGCGATGTACGGAAGCGTTGGAATGATGGTATGAATAAGGCGTTGACGGAGAATCAGTGCAAGCAAGGTGATGACAAAGGTAGCTGGAATCCAGTCGGCGAATATTCATTAGATTGGGGTCGCGTAGGCCAGACCGCATTGGGCGTGTTGTGTCTGAATAAGTGTTGCCGTTCTTTTAGGTTGCAGCCGTACAAATAAAAAATTACTTCTCTAAAAGAATCTGCTCCGAAAATATCACTCGACCCGCCGTAGGGGCACGGCATGCCGTGCCCCTACGGAAATACCGCAGTGTGCGCGGTATTTTCATTTTTTCCGGGTGACGCGTAGCGTCATCGCGACTGTGGGTAAC
Source organism: Planctomycetota bacterium (assembly GCA_043801885.1). Lineage (GTDB taxonomy): Bacteria > Planctomycetota > SZUA-567 > H5-PLA8 > H5-PLA8 > JAZDLP01. The sequence continues at coordinate 20,070 of JAZDLP010000225.1, forward strand.
TTTGGGCACAGGTAAACGTCGTAGTGTGTGCCATAATACGTGGGTTAGCTATTCGTGCGTTCT
>JAZDLP010000242.1:0-7410 GCA_043801885.1 Planctomycetota bacterium
GGTTAATAATGTACAGTAGGCCTTCGGATCCTGAAGACTCGGAGATACTGGAACTTCGAGGGGGGATGGTTTTAATGTTTTCATATTTTTGTATCGTCAATTTATCCGCTCCTCTTTAACTAATTTTTCGACGTCGCCTAAGCGATCCTACTCGCCTCTGTCTGACACGCCGTCGCGACTTCAACAAGCTTTGGGAACACGCTTTCCATGTCGTTCGAACACAAAGTGATGAGGGATAAAGAATGAGTGATGAGTAGTGAGTGAAAGATTGCCAACCTGTAAATACTCCATGGTTACAAACAAAAGTAAGTTCCCTGAAGTTGTTTTTCGACAGCCCATTAGTTGTGGTTTGGTCGCGTTATGTCAAAACCTTCTCTGAAAGAATTGCAGGCCGTTGCTGTGGAAGCCGCCTATTTGGGCGGACGTCGTGCGCTGGTGTACTTCAACTCTGATCTTAAAATTGAACTGAAGGCCGACGCTTCGCCCGTTACGCGCGCCGACCGCGAGGCTGAAGAATTGATCCGACAACGCATCCAGCGCTCGTTTCCCGACCATTCCATCCTTGGCGAAGAAGGAGGCGCGATTCAAGGCAATGCGTCGTACCGCTGGATCATTGATCCGCTGGATGGCACGAAGACGTTCGTGCGTGGTGTTCCGTTTTTCGGCACGCTGATTGGAATTGAAGTGGAGGGCAAGCCGTCGGTGGGAGTAGTGTACCTGCCGGCGTTCGACGAGATGATTGTCGCGGCCACAGGGCTGGGCTGTCAATGGAAAGGTCGCGAGGCGCATGTTTCGAAAATCGCGCGCCTGGAAGACGCTACGTTACTGACCACTTCCGTCACCGATGCCCAGGCGCGCTCTGATGTCTATGACCGATTGGTCGCCCAGACAAAATTACAGCGCACTTGGGGCGACTGCTATGGATATATTCTGGTCGCTACGGGTCGAGCTGAAATCATGCTGGACCCAATCATGAACCCGTGGGATAACGCGCCGCTATTGCCGATTATGCAAGAAGCCGGTGGATACTTTACCAGTTGGGACGGCCGGGCTACTATCTGGGGCCAGGACGCCGTCGCCACTAACGCCGCGCTGCACGAGCAAGTGTTGGCGGCGCTGAAGAGCGAAGTGAAAAAAAGGTAAGCGTGTAGCGCAGTCGCGATGACGCTGCGTATCACTCGGAAACCATGAAAATACCGCGCGCACTGTGGTATTTTCGGAGCAGCGATTATATCGTCTTCAAAAACTTCAGCGCCGCTTTGTAATCTCGGAACTTGCGTTCGAGCAGGCGGAATTCGCGATTATGCAAGCTGCGGCGGCCATCGTCGCGACGGCCGATGCCGAGGAACTTGTGGAGCAACTCGTGATACATCAGATAGTCCAGCACGTAGCTGGGCGTATGAGGACTATCGAACAGTTGGCTGATAATCACACGATCACGGCGTTCTTGATAGCTGCCCAGCAGCCGTCGCGCTCGCGCGGGACTCCAGCACAATTCGGGTTGCGTTAGTTGTGACTGAAAATACTCACGGTTCATGCGTTGGAAACTTTGCGTCAGTGAATGATACTGTCCGGGCACGCTGAATGCCTGGCGTCGTCCGCGTGGCGCGCCGGGCAGTTCGAAGTCGGTGGCCGGAATGGCACGCACGAACGCGTCATACGAGTTCCGTTCGATGACTCGTCGCCCGCGCCGTCGGGTCAAGATGATTCGCGCCGCCTGCAGTAACACGATCTCTGGCGCGCGCCGGAAGACAATGTGAAATTTTACGTGCGCCAAAGCGGTATGGACGATTTTGAAACTGTACAATGTGGCGCGGAACGGCTTGAAAATCACTCGCGCCTCGGCGATCTGATTTCGCGGCTGCTCCCGCGCCGCCTGCATGAACAGTTCCGCCGCTCGCGACTCGGTAAGGTATGAGCAGTTTGTCGTCAAATTACGCTTCCTGACCCGTTGTTCCAGTGTAATGGGGCAATGGGGCGGTTCGCGAATCGCCACTACCGCGCCTTCGAGATCGTGTGTTTATCCAGTACTTTACCGTTGAAATCTTTGTACTCGTACCGAATCGTCTGCCCTTCGACTGTGAACACGCCGACGCCTTCCTCCGCCAGCGAAACATCACCCGCTACGACCTCCTGACGTTCTTTATCCATAAGCCTGTTGGCGCCAAAATTGCCACCGAGACCGGCGCAAATCGTGAAGTAATTCGCGTCACTTCGGCAAGTTCGGTAATAGTGATGAACATGCCCTGAAATCATAGTTACGGTGAACTTGTCGAGATACTTGGAATATAAGGATTGCTCAAGGTCACGAAGCCACTTCCCCGCGCGATAGCGATACTTGGTCGGAGTGTAAGGCGGGCAGTGATTGAACAAAATGACGTGCTCGCCCTTGAACGAAGCGAACTGCGCTTCCAGCCACTCTTTCAGGCCTTTGTTCATAAGCGGTTCAGAAGGATCATTGCCGCACAAACAGTGGATAAAGCGCGTGTTGCCGTAGTCGAACGCATAATATCCGCGCTCGGCGGTAGTCTCAGGCCCCTTGAATATCTGATCATATACGGACGGAGTCATACCTTTCACGTCATAGCTGCCAATGGCAAAAAACCATGGCGCGTTATCGAGTGTCTTTTGAGATATGGCAAAGAACTGCTTCCAACTCTCAACATTGCCGGCGCCGCCTTCGCGACCAACCGCAATATCACCCAGCAGAAGAACCAATGATGGCTTCTGCGCCTCCACCAATTTCAAAATGGTATTCCATGTCGGATCGGCTACTTCCGCAGGCCGGATGTGAGGATCGCCAAAAGCAACGAATGACCAGGAATCTTTCGGTGGCCCTCGTTTATTTAGAATTTCGATTGGCTGATACGGTGGCCGATCCCACTTCACTTCAACTTCCTTGATCTGTTCCGCCGCCATTGCCACCCACGGCAACAAGAGCACACCGAATAAAAGCATTCTGCGCCATTTTTCTATCTGCAACATGTCTGTTCTCCTTCAATCCGCAATCTAAAATCTAAAATCTAAAATTCATTTCTCAGTATCCCCAAACCTGGTCCACAAACTTCTCAGGGGCTCCTTCGATCCGCCCCATGCGTTTTACGCCTTGTAAAAAATCTTTGCCTAGTATGATTCCAGCCAACTCTAATCGAGCCAGTTCCCAGTCATCCGGATTATTATTCGGAGCCGGGAACTCAACGACCTTGTAAGCATTAGTCGGGTCGGCCTTATAAGGACACATCTCGTTCCTCAGATTACGCACTCGCGCTTCGTCCTTCGCCTTCGCGAGTTTTAGGTACTCAGCGTCATAACAGCTTCTGCGCCACACTTTCATGCGAAAGCTCGGAATCGGTTCGTTAAGACCCAAATCCTTGCCATGATAGCACACAAAGTCAAAGCCTTTTGGGACGCTATCCTTTGAAGTAGCATTCGGGCTGATTGTCCATGGCAAATACCCCCTCAGCCCCATGTCGCTAATGTACCACATCAAGGCGCGATGCGTAGTGGCGCTTCCAGAAATCTTCTCGCCGCCAGCGTACATGAACACTTCCTTGTAGGGACCTTTCGCCAATAGCTTCGGTATCCGATGGCGAGTGCCATAAACATGCGATTGCGTAATGTACCAGTGGTCAATAAAAGGCTCTAACATCCCCTCGCCATCGTCCGGTTCCCACTGTTTTGCCTTGTAGCACTGCATTTTTTCGTCGCGGCAGTTCCAATGGCCGATGTCGAAACGATAACGAATCTTCACTCCCTTGTCGTTGTCCCGCAAGAACTCGTTAGTCAACTTGGCGAACCATTGGTGGATAGCGTAGTCGGACTTGTCGTAGCTCTCGTCCGTTCGCCAAGGGCAGAGAGTATTTGGCTTGTCCGGCCCGCCTTCGGATCCGTGTCGTTTGTGATTCAGCATGACCTGAAAGACGGTTTGTTTGTAACCTTTCTCGGCCAGATGCTCCACAAATTGTCGTGCCACCGCTTTGAACGTCTCTTCCCATTCCGGAACAAGGGACTTGTGAATATCGTCCGGATTTTTTCGGAAATCAATCCGCTGGTCTTTCTGCTCGGAATCATGTGAATATCCGTATGGCCAGTGGAGATTGAACGGCAGATAGAAGTAGGGTGGCGGCTGTTTATCTTCGAATATCTCGCCCGACAGCACCGGACCCCAATGCTTATCCCAGCTCGTCCAGTCGCACTTTGTATCTTTACCGTTGCCGTACAATGCGGGCGCACGGACGCCCCTCCCACGTTGCGAATGAGCTTGAAAGAGATTCATAAACATCCGATGCCGATTGAACATCTGGTAGAACTTGTGCTCGGCTTCGATGGTGGCCTGAGGAGCTGGAATGTAAGGATTATTATGTCCCAATCCCAGTTCATTCACTGGCGATTGGTAGCTGTTACCTTCAAAAGTTACAGACGGGGCTGCGGGGATGACGAAATCCCAGACGGTAAGCTCCACTTTCAATTCCGTCGTCGCGCCCCCAGAAATTTTTAATGAGCCGAAGTATTTTCCCGGGACCGCGTCTGTCGGGATAGATATCTCGATCAGAACCATGCCGACCTTCTGTCCGCCCCGCGCCACCGCCAAACCCTTTACTGTGTACGGGACATCAAACTTCCCGCCAATAAACCGCAACGGCACACAGATATCGGGGAAGTCACCATCTGCCTCGCCCTTTCCGGGATTCACGAAGCTGATTAGCGACATCTCAATCCTGGAGGCAGGAATTTCACCGACGCCCTTCAGCCCGTCCAGCGCGATGGAGACATCCTTCGCTTCGCCGCAGATTACTACTTGAAACGCGACGGTCTCGTTTCTTGCTCCGGCCAGAGAAACCACTCCGCGTTTCTTCGAAAAGATCGCATTCTGCTCAGCCAACCCCCCCGGCGGCTTGCCGGCGAACTCTACCACCGTTCCATCAGGTCTGAACTTGTATGTCTCCCCGCAGCAGAACACTTCCGCTGCTACGGCGCTCCCAGCCAGTAGTACCGCCATAGCCGCAAGATATGCAATCCGTACATTCATGCTAACGCCTCCTTTAAAAACGAAATTTCAACAATAGCAAAAAAACTAAAAACACATCAAGCCGTACTGGTATATGCTCGGAACTTGTCACGCCACCGCGCTCTTTCTCGACTTCAGTGCCCTTTCTTTTCAAGGTGTCGAGCTGACGTCACTCTATACTTTAAATTAGGAATATATTAGCATTACAAAAAATATATTGGCGTAAAAATTAGCTTTGTAGTTGCAACGCCACATTGTGCATGATATAAAAGAATTAGGGGGCAACATTATATGATACAATTACCTATATTTTTCGAAACTCTGTCAACTCAACAGTTTCCTGAACTGCTACTTTGTAAAAAAATAATGCAACTACTGTTTAACCAAAAGATTGTCCCGTTACCTTTTGCCAGTTCGCTTAACGAGTTGGCCGACATTTCAAAAAGCCTGGCTGCTCGCAATAGCGCGCCTGCCATTTTCATTGTCAATACGTTAGGCGCGGAAGGTATATTGATGGCGTTGGACCAGCAAATGGGAGAAACACCGGCCTTGTTCCTACGCCGTAGTCTTTCCCATGATAAACGGGTGATGAATATGCTTGGCGATAGCTCTAGCTGTGGAACCACATCCGTATTGAACGGCATGAAGCCTCGATTGGCGGCCGTATGGGGGTTTGGCTCGAAGAATGCCGACGACGTTGCCGCACTTGTCGCACATAGCGTGAGTCGTTTCTTGCAAGATGGCGACTTCCGACATATCGAACGGCAGAACAAGTTTGCCATCACCGCTTTCCCAGTAGCCAATTAATCTCTTTTTTCTTAAGTCTATAGCATAGTACAGCATTTTTGGCGTACTTTACCCAGCAATTATCCGAGTCGCGACCGTTAGGGAGTGGTTAGTAGGGGTGATTCGCGAACCGCCCCTACACTAACGCGCGCGACTTGGACAACAATGCGTCGTGTACATTATCTTTCCCAAACGTTTGCCTACGCGTAGCGTCGGCTCAATTGTGGTCGCGTATATTTGCGCGCCAAGATTCAAACGAATAGATGCGCAAAGAGTTGCGGGCGGAACGGAATCGGAAAGAGCAGCGCCAGTTTTGGCAGGCCCAAAGATCGCAAACGCGCCGCGCCGCACATTCAGTAGAAAAGTCGCGTTGTTTCTGTTCTGACGATCACGCCGAATGATGAGTCGTCCGTCGGCGTTAAACGCATGACCACGCTGGTCTAAGACAAACGTACGCGCCACTCCCATAACATTCACGTCAACTTCCAACCCCATCAGTGTCTCGCCTTCGAGAAGTGTTAAACGTCCGAGGATAGACGCGCGATCATAGCCGCTGCGGTGAAGAACCAATCGTGCGCGCAATTGCAGAATATCGAGCGCAGCAAGTGGCGGATCTGAAGGATTCGTGTTGATCGTTGGAATCTCGAACTTGCAGTCCGCATGCAGCGCGAGAGCCCAGTCTCCTCCTGATGCGCTGAAATCATGGAATGATTCTTCCGTCAACACAAAAGAACATTGATAGGGGCCTAACGGCAGCTCAAGATTTCCCGGTAGCGCGCGTGTGGATTCGTATTCGCCGTACAGCGTGGCACTGCGAGCGGGGAGCGCGACGTCGTAGTCGGAGTTATCTGCGGTCGTCGGAAGTGTAACGAGCAGCAGTGGGCCATCGTCGTCGCCGCGTGAACGCTGATCGGTACGCCACAGCACGTGATAGCTATTGTTGCCGATAAAGTGAATGTTCGCGCCACCATATTCGTTAGTGACGAAAAAGGCCATCAAGAGGTAACCCTGAAAAATGTAATTACTATTGTTCTTGTTGGCGTCGTAGTCGGCATCGTTGGAGTTGCCTGGAGCGGGCTGCGCGCGCCACCAGCGGCCCAGACGTCCAAGTCTTTCGTTAGTCGCATCGTCTCCAGCGGCGCCGAAGAGTTTAGTTGGCTGTCCGATTAATTTGATCTGGTAGGCGAAGTTCGGCTTCAAGCCCGTGGCGCTGATTGTGCCCGACAGATGCAGAGCTGTGTTGGTATCCAGCGTTACCTGCGCGTTTGCCGCAGCGTACGAGTAAGCGCTCATGAACGCCATGCTATACGTTTGCCCCAGGATATCCTTGAAACGAAACACGCCGCCGCCGTCGGACGGGTGCAGCGTCAGCGTCTCGGCGGACGCTAGAGCGGTGTTCAGCAGCAGCACAATCACGGCCCATTGAAAAAATAAACGCATGGTCAAAATATACGAAGTTCGTAAAATTATGCTAGATAGTTTCTGTTTCGTAATCGATCAAAACGCGAATATCTCCATGCCGATGATTACACTTAATCGCAGTAAAGTGATTCAAAACACGGCAAAACGAGTTAAAATATGGCAAATTTGACAATTGCCGTAGTGCAGGCACAGAG
>JAZDLP010000248.1:0-2087 GCA_043801885.1 Planctomycetota bacterium
CGTTAAGTATAGGAATTTCGAAGTTTGTCACTCAAGGCAAAATTTGCCGTCAAAAGAGACCTTTTTTCCTTCAATCCACAATCTAAAATCTAAAATTCCTTTATGGTCATCTGTTTTTTTTGGGATATTATAATCAGGAAACAATAAGCGGATAAACTTGTGGATAAACAAGCAATGTTCAATCATTTCGTCGGGACACTTGAATCGAAGACTTTGACCGAGTCAGTCATAGACTGCGGCGGCGTGGGCTATTTGCTGCGTGTGCCATATTCAACCGCCACAGCGCTGCCTAACGTGGGGCAGCGGGTAAAGTTGTTGGCTTATCAGCATTTCAGTCAGGACAGCCAGGCGCTCTATGGATTTGCGACTGCGGAAGAACGCGAGTTTTTCATGCAGTTGCTCACCGTCAACGGCGTTGGACCAAAACTCGCGCTCGCGATTCTCTCTGGCGGGCGCGCGCAAGATATCCGGCAAGCTATTCGTCTCGGCGATTTCGCCAGTCTGAAGCGCATTAAAGGCGTGGGCGAAAGCACTGCCAAAAAAATCGTGCTCGAACTTGGTAAAATTTTGATCCATCAGACTGAAAGCGAGTCTGCCGCAACTAAAGTCGGCAAAGGCGAACCGAAACAAATTATTGCGTCGGGACTGGATGCGGAAGCGGATCTGGCGATCAAAGCCATCATGCAGTTGCAGGAAGTGTCGCCGGATGTGGCGCTGCAGGCGGTGCAGCGCGCGTTCTCCGAACTTTCCGCAAGCAGTTCTACGCGCCCCGTTGTCCAAGACGTGATTCAGCGAGCGATGAAGTACGCAGGCTGATGAGCGATGAGTGATGAATTAAGTTATTTTTGCGGTGCTGTACTTATTGAGTCCAGTGTAGCTAAAGAGAGACTGTGTGCGGCTAAAAAACCAGCTTTTTACACAGTAGCGAGATGCTGGCACTCCTCCGGAGTGCAACCAATAATTGAATCCATCTTCCGGTGGTGTCGTTTTGCTCAAACACTAGTAAGGGCGGGTTCGGAACCCGCCCCTACGAACCCTTCGGGTTCTCACCAATCGTCAATCCCAAATCGTCAATCGTCAATCCACCCCACCTTAGCTACACTGGATTCAATATTGTGATGTTGTGTCGTCAAACAAATCCGCCACATCAGCCCATCGGGATGAGGTATCGGCGCTGATTCGTTCTATCATGTCTTCAAACTCGGCCCACATCACTTTCGTGATCATCTCGTAGGAATGCCCCCAGAAGTAGAAGACGCCGCCTTTCTTCGCGTTCTCGTATCGCGACCAGAAATCAGGCGCAAGAAAATGACAGCATGGATGGAACGTCATGGCGTTCTCCGGGGGAAATGGATACGCAACATTGAGAGTGGTTCTCGCATACACGTGACCCGCCTCGCGAACCGCATGCATGACACTCTCGCTGTAGGAACCATTCGGGTAGGCAAACCCGATGACCGGTTGCTCGAAAAACTGCTGCAGGCGATCCCGACCTTCTGCAATGTCGCTCCTTGCCGCATCAATTGGCAGTTTCGCGAGAGACGGATGGGTGAGGCTATGGTTGGCGATCTTGAAACCGTGGTACACATCTTTCATTTCGTCCCAGCCGAGCAGTTCGACTTCCGTACCTTTGTATATCCAACTCGCCTTACGTTTCGCCTCATGCAGCCCAGCGTTTAGATTGAATGTCGCTTTGGCGTTGTTGTGCTTTCGGAGGATTTCGATCAGACGCACATCCGTAGTTACGCCATCATCCCAGCACTGCGCCACCGTCATAATACCATTTTTCATACTTTGGCTATCCTTCGTATACGATGCATGGCTTCCTCAACATTTGAGCGTGTGTTGAAAGCGCTGATGCGAAAGTAGCCTTCGCCCGAAGCGCCGAAGCCGCTGCCTGGCGTGATGACGATATTCACGTCGCGAAGCAACTGATCGAAAAACTCCCAACTGGATTTATTGCTCGGCGTTCTAATCCACAAGTACGGCGCATTGACTCCGCCAAACACCTGCCAGCCGAGTGCGACGAGATTTTCACGAATAATGCGCGCGTTGGTCATATAAAAATCAATCACTTCACGCATTTG
>JAZDLP010000266.1:0-3473 GCA_043801885.1 Planctomycetota bacterium
AATAAATCATAGGAGCGGCCATCAAGTTTCATAAAGCTATGGAACCGTGATTATTGGAATCAACAGGAGAATTCTATGATTTCTCTGTGTTCTCTGTGCCTCTGTGGTGAGAATAGACTGAACGGTTACGATTTTTTCATAGAGCCGAAAAATGAAACTGCCTTGCCCATCTTGCGCTCAAGCATTGAATCTGCCGGATAAACTAGTGGGAAAAACTGTAAAATGTCCAGCTTGCCAGAAGAGTTTTAGTGCGCCAACTCCATCGGTTAGTATTGCTGATTACAACCTTGTCATTCCAGAATCGCCACCTCCGTCGTCCGCCGAAGAGTTGGCGTTACGTATTACAGATGAAGCGAATTCAGACGCTCCGTTTTCGATGAAGGCCTGTCCTTATTGTGGCGCTCCTTGGACCGCAAACGAGCCAGAATGCAGGAAATGTCACTACAATACGATTATGGGCAAGCGCATGCGTCGCCCAAAAATACGCCTGTTGCCAAACTTCAACATCCAAAAACTTTTTCTGTATGCCGCGCTGATCGGCGCCGCTTACGGGGCTTACTGGGTCTTTATTAATTGGCATCGTATCTGCGACACCGTGAACAATAAATTAGACAACGCCACTCGCAGCGCGCCTTCCGCTGACGACAGTTCAGTCCTGACTCGAAAAAACATCGCGCCAACAAAGAAATTAAGTCGAGATTAAAAAATGGTAACCGTTCACCACAGAGCCACAGAGAACACAGAGACAGAATTAAATAAGATAACGGAATAAATCATAGGAGCGGCCATCAAGTTTCATAAAGCTATGGAACCGTGATTATTGGAATCAACAGGAGAATTCTATGATTTCTCTGTGTTCTCTGTGCCTCTGTGGTGAGAATAGACTGAACGGTTACAAACGTGCGCAATATCTCCAATTCTTCGGCGCGTTAATCTTTGCTTTTGTCTCGATTGTTGGTCCGATTCATTCGCAGGAAACAGCGCAATCGGCGCTGGAAGCGCAGCCTAGTTCCACTGGCGCGCTGACTTGGTGGCTCTGTTCGCCGACTCTGAAACAATCTCTCGCCGAAGCCAAACCGCCACGATGCGCGCGCGAAGGCCAGTCGTTGACAGAGGGCGCAGCCGACAAATGGTCGCTGTTCATCTCCGCATTGCCGTTTCTCGATCTGCGGCCCGTCGTTACGGCGCGCTCCGGCATGGTCTGGGTTTCAACGCAAATTCATTGCGAGACCGCCGGCGCGCGCAAAGTGTTGATACGCAGCTACTGCAACGCGCGCGTTTTTCAGGATCAGAAATTGATCCTGGATAAAGCGCAGCCTCGAAGTCCGTACATGGATGAAGCCAAAACGGAGGTTGAATTTCCCAAGGGCGTTACCGAACTGGTCGTCGGTATTAGCATCCGTTCCGGATACTGCGGTTTTCAACTGAATCTGACCGAAGGACGTAAGTCGAGCGATCTGCCGAAGCCGGTGGTCGGCGATTTGATCCGCGTGCCCACCGTGATCGGCAAGGAACCAGACGCGAACGCCGCCGTCCTGGCAGCCGCATCGTTTCTTTCTGAAAACATATTTGTTTCGCCCGGCCAGTCCGCCGGTATCGAGCTTGGCTTTTACGGGTCGCTCCCGGTCGTCCAAGGACCGCTGGTTACTCGCTGGCTAGGCCACGACGGCGTCGAGTTCGGCGAACCGTTACCAGCGCGCGCCGTCGCCGAATTGAGCCGCAACGCCTGGAAAACATCGTACTCTGCTCCCGTTAGTGAGTCGTTCTCCTTCGAATTGAGCGCCGAACTAAAGTCCGGCGCGAAGACGCTAGGCGTAAAAAAATTAACGTTGTTCTCGCTGCCTGGTCTCAATCGCGCCGCCAACGAAATGGAAGCGGACATCGCCCGACGTTCTGCTCAATCGAAACGTTCGCTGCCGTTCGCCGCGCTGGCCGTGGAAAAACTCAAACTATATCTCGCTAAAATCAATAACGGAGAAGAGCGCGTTACTCGCGAAATGGGCGACACATTCCTTAAATTGCTGACTTCGGCCAAAACCTGCGCCGATCTCGAAGAAGCCGGCAAAGATCCCGGCGCGGGAAAAAGCGGCTACTTCGAACGCGCGTACACCAGCCGCATTGACGAGCAGCCTCAGCCGTATTTTATGCTGGCACCGGCTGCGTACGCAGCGTCGGAGAAGAAGGAACGTTTCCCGTTGATTGTGTTCCTGCATGGTTACGTTCCCAGCTACGACAAGCATCGCTGGTGGGACGAGATGAGCGAGTTCAATGCGGTTGTGGACAGTCATAATTGTTTCCTGGCAATTCCTTTTGGCCGATCAAATACCGACTTCCAGGCTTGCGGTGAAGTTGACGTGCTTGATGTAATCGCCGAAGTCAAACGGCTCTATCCGATTGATGATGATCGTGTGTATCTATACGGCTATTCCATGGGCGGCATGGCCGTGTACAGTATCGGCGCGCATTATCCGGACTTGTTCGCCGCTGGTGTGGTCTTCTGCGGCCGAGCGGACAGCCCATTACAGAATTTCCGTCCGTTGACAAACTTTCATCCATTCAAACAATGGCTGATTCATGCGGATAATCCCATCAGCCTGTGCGAGAACTTCAGCAATATTCCGTTGGCGATCTACCACGGGCGCGATGATTTCATCATTAATTCTCAAGAAGCAGTGCGCATGGAAAAACGTTTTCGAGAAGTCGGCGCTAATGTCCAGTTTTCGCTGTATCCCGGTGATCACTGGACCGGCTTCGATATCATGTGTACAGAACAGCCGGTGCAATGGCTACTGCAGCACAAACGCAATAACAATCCGGCTCAGCGGTATCTGAAAACTTACAACCTGCGTTACGCCAGTCAGGGTGAAGTACAGGTCACCGCCACAACCGGCACGTTGCAACCGATCGAACTGGCCTGGACGATGAAAGACGGCGTCGCGCAGTTCACGCGCAATAGCGACCAAATACTTCAGCTCAAAGTAAAGGACGCGCTGATTCCTGAAAAAGTCGAGGGATCAGTCAAGTCCCCGCAGCTTTGCGGACCGATTCGAGAAGCGATCTGCGGTCCGTTCGTGATTGTTTACGGCACTTCCGGCGTCGGCGAGGCGAACGCACGCAACAAAGCCAACGCCGAGAAGTTTGCGCAGGAGTGGTACGCTTTTACGCGCAGTCGCGCTATTCTCAAAGCCGATCAGGATGTCACCGACTCGGAGAAGAAAAACAAAAATCTCTTTCTTTTCGGCGAAGAGCAGGATAATCGCCTGCACGCGGCTGTGGCGAAAGAATTGCCGTTTGCAGTCAAAGGCGGCGAAGTCACCATCGGCGACAAAAAAACGCCGCTGACTGGCAAGGGCTTCATGTATATCTATCCCAGTCCTTTTGCTGACGCGCCGAAGCGCTGTTCCGTCGTGATCTGCGCCGGACTGTGGTATGGCAAGAGCGTCGGCACAAATCACAAATTCGATTTATTGCCG
>JAZDLP010000286.1:0-8993 GCA_043801885.1 Planctomycetota bacterium
GCAGATGACCGCAGATTTGAAGTATACCGCGCGTAATTGGCCGACCAGCGTGGTAGCGCAAACGCATGCTATCCGAGCCGCGACCGTTAGGGAGCGGGCAATACTGGCAAATCGCCGCTTACTTACGTGCGCGGCTCGGATAAACATGCGCGGCTCGCACGAATACGTGCGGCTTATGCATCATGTCCTTGGAAACTAACCAAAATAAGAGCTATGGGAATTATGGGAGTTATAACTTTGCAAATATCACGCCACAATGTGCAATAATCAGTGAACATTGTTCATTGCACGCCAACCCAACCGTTGAGTGCCATGCCAGCTATATCATAGAGTGTCTCGCCATTAAACTCCCATATATTGTGATAACTACTATATTGATAGTAAATGTCTAAAGAAGCATCTTTCTGGTAGATTACGCCCGTATTGGTGTATGCAAATAGATTGACACCAGTTAACATGTACATCAGCGGGAAAGTTGTTACGCCGTAACTTGTTAAAATCTTATACCAACAATCGTTCCCACCAATAGTGATACTGGAAGGCCTATCGTAGTAACACGGCGTCCATTGGTCGCCTCGCATATAACCACGCGCCTCCCTATAACAATACCCATGATCGGGAGTTATAAAACTCAACGCAAGAGACAAAGACTTTGGTATAAGCTCAATCGCTGTTTCATTATATCCTTGGTAAAGATACGATATATAGTACGCATAGGAGAAGATGCCGTCTCCGTTCCAATCCGTGCGCCGGAACGTCTCTTGCGCCGTAGCAATTGTTTGCACACCACAGATGGCCGCCGCTTCGTTGGCGACCATTTTGCTGCGCAGTAGTATGGGCACCGCAATGCTGGCCACAGTGCTGATCACCGTTATCGAGATCAGCAGTTCAATCAGCGTAAAGCCTGACGATTTGGTTTTAATCATGGCTGGACCCCTTTCATAATCATATCACTGAAAACGAACTAAAATAGGAGCTATGGGAATTATGGGAATTATAACCTTGCAAATATCACGCCACAATGTGCAATTATCAGTGAACAATGTTCATTGTTCATTGTTGTTCATTGTCTAATCTTCTGCAACTTGCGTGAAATGATACTGACTGCGACAAAAATTGTCAGTACTAACTGACTAAAAATGTACATCAGACGAGAAATGTCATTCAGGTCCATTGTCTTTGGCCTGATAGTCGGCTTCCAGTTTTGGAGATTTTTTAGGTCTTCTTGCATCTTCTCTTTGTCCGAATCATCATTTTTTATGCCGGCAGCCGCCATGCCGGCGGCCATCTTTTTGGCGAGCTCTTCGGGAGTTACTGTTTCTCCGGTCGTTAACCGAGTCGCTAGGGGCGCTTTCATTTTGGAGATTAGGGTATCAGGATCTTTAAAATATCGGATGCCGATTAGCGAGCCACAACAGATCAGCGATATCAATAATGGAATAAACAGCGCGGCCGCATTGGAAGGCGCGCGACGCAGATGCTTCAGCCCTTGCCAGAGCCCAAATCCCACCGCCATCCCCAGCGGCAACCCTTCACCTATCACCCACCACTGCGTGTAGCCAAAAGGATTGATCGCTGACAGAGCCACGCCGATGGCTACTGACATCAAGACGCCAAAAATGATTCCGGTCGTCCAATGCTTATTCACTTCGCGGGAATCAATCTTTTCGATCACGGCTGGCTTGATGACGCCCGCTGCCGATTCCGACTCAGCGGCCCTGGCCGGCGAAATGGTGGAACTGCGATCAATTTGAGCGTCACCTAAAACGCGGCCGGCCAGACCAATAGCAATGGCCATATCCGAGTTCGCACCGCTCATCCCCGTCGGGTTGAACTTGGCGATCTCCAAGCCCTCAGTGGGGTCCCATAACTTCGTCGGCAGATTGAATATCTGTCCGAAAAGCGTATCCACACCAGGGAAGTAACACGTGCCGCCAGAGAGATAAACTTCTTTCACCTGCTGGTTGAACTGATTCTCGAAGTAATCGAAAGAGAGACGAATTTCGCTGCCCATATCTTCCAGCACCGGCAGCATGGCATCCTGCATGGACTCCAGCGCTCCACCAGGGTCCCTTTTCATCCGCTCTACGTCTGACGGGTCTTCGCCAAAGCGCTTGGCCACCGCTTCGGTCAGGTCATTGCCCGCCACGTATATCTCGCGTTGGAAATAACTGACATTGCCGCGCATAATATTGATGTTGGTTTTGCTGGACCCGATATCCACCAGCGCGCGCACTTCTTGATCGTTGATGCCGAGAGCCAGATTGCGCAGCTCAAACGCGTTGCCTAACGCAAAAACATCCACATCAATAATAGTCGGTTCCAGCCCCACCGACTGCAGCAGCGCCACGTGTTCTTCGATCAGCACTTTCTTGGCGGCAACCAGCAGAACTTTTATCTGTCCGGGCGGCACGTCACCACCCTCGGCAGCCACGCGTTGCACAGCCAACTGAACTTCATTAACATCGAAAGGAATATACTTGTCGGCGGCGTATTCGATAGCTTGTAACAGCTCCGCGTCCGGCAATTGCACCATCGGCACCTGGCGGATGATTACCGACCGACCCGAGACTGAAGTGGCGCAATGCCGCGACTTGATCCCGGAATCTGTCAAGACTTTCTGGATCGTCGCTCTCACTGTGTCCGGCGATTCGATCGGCGCCGAACCCATGCCACTGATGACAATAGTGGAACCAACGCGAGTCAACTCAACGGCTTTGACACTGGAACTCCCGATGTCAAGACCAACCAGGCTTTTGTTTCGTCCAAACATAGCTCACCACCCGCTGAACATAAGGAAATTTTTGATTTTTGATTTTTGATTGCGGATTGAAGGAAAACATATCTGGGCAATAAACATTGAGAAATTCCTATACTTCCAGTAACGTAGCACGCAGTCACTCCTCCGGTGTACAACTAACAGCAGTTAGTTTAACGTAGACAAACAACAGCGCAACTGTATTGTTTAATTTTTGATTGTTGATTTTAGATTGTCAATCAACAATCTAAAATCTGAAATCCAAAATGCAATTATCCCAAACTGATGCCGCCATCTACGATCAACACTTGGCCGGTGATATAGGCTGCTTGCGCGGAACACAGAAAGGCGACGAGCGCGGCGATCTCTTCGGGCCGACCGTATCGGCTCAAGGGAATGGCGGACAGTATTTGAGCGCGACGTTCTTCGTTCTGCGCGCGAGTCAGATCCGTGTCCACATAACCAGGCGCAACGACGTTGACGGTCGTCTGCCAGCGCGCCACTTCCAGTGCCAGACTCTTGCACAGTCCGATCAGCGCGCCTTTAGCTGCAGCATACACGGCGGCATTGCCTAGTCCGATGCTTCCGGCCAGACTGCCGATGAAGACGATGCGCCCGGTCGTAATTTTACGTAAATAAGGAAGCGTGGCTTTGGCCAGCACCGCGGCGGAGATAGCATGCGTTTCCAGCATCGCGTCCCACTCTTCCGTCTTCGTGAAAGTTATGGGCTTTTCAAGATAATAGCCCGCGGCATGAATCAGCGCCGCCGGCGGGCCGAATGAACTGGCGACCACGTCCACCAGCGCCGCAGCAGCGCCAGACTGCGCCAAGTCGGCTTGGAATGTCCGTGCGCGGACATTGCCGACTTGTTCAATCTGTCGAGCCAGTTCTTCCGCCGACTCGGCATCGGCCTTGTAATGCACGGCCACATCCCACGGTTCGGCGGCCGCGGCCAAGCTTAGCGCGCAAGCTCGTCCAATGCCGCGGGACGCGCCGGTTATCAGAACGATTTTTGGATTCATGCGCTACGATTTTACTCGTTACTGAGTATGGTTCAAATCAACAAGCAATTAACGATTGCGTAAAAAGCTAGTCTTTTACTCGCATGCAGATATACTCATGACATCTTATGAGCAAAATGAACATGTCTGAAGCAAAACGTGATATCGTCGTCGCCGAACACATTACGCGCTGCATCCATACTGTTCGCAGCCAAAGAATTATGCTGGACAATGACCTTGCCGAATTATATGGGGTGGAGGTAAAACGTTTAAATGAGCAGGTCCGTCGAAACCCGAAACGATTTCCGACGGAGTTTATGTTTCAACTGACGACCCGGGAGTTCGAGGGTTTGAGGTCGCAAATTGCGACCTCAACGGATCGGGGCGGTGGCTAATCTCTCAAAGAAGCTTACCATCCTAGAACGGAAGATGGTGGAACACGACCAAAAGTTTGCCGTCGTGTTCGAGGCCATCCGTAAGCTCATGGAGCCGCCTCCCGAAAAATCGAAAGGACGGATGGGTTTCCATCATCGCAAGTAGACTGCGCGTGCGGCTCGAATTAATACGTGTGATTCGATTATTCCCTTTTCTGGAAATTTTGTCGCATCATGATAAATTACGAAGGATGAAGGATGAGGGATGAAGATGAGTGACTGTTTGGAGAGAACCCGGAGGGTTCAAAGCCATTAGCCGGTGCCGTTACCGATATACCGTGCTTGACGCCTTGTCGATTAATTCATAATTCATCCTTCATAATTCATCCTTCATCCTTCATAATGCATACGGAGGGTTTGCCATGCGACCACAGCAGGCTTGGTTGGAAGAAGAAGGCATTGTTTATGTCGGATTCTGGGAACCGATTTACTTTCAGCGGCAGCTCGGTCGAGCCACTCAAAATACCGCTTCGCTGGATCAATTTATTAAGAGTGAACCATATATTCGCCATCTGGCCGAGATCGGCGTCAACCAACTGTGGAGTAATTTTTCCAAAGGGTACGGATTGGAATTTGAAAAAGAAGAGCAGTTGAAAATTCGTGCGCTCTGCAAAATCGCTCATCGTTATCGTCTGCGCGTGATCGCGTACTGCACTGGCGGATCGCTGACGCCCGAGACCATTCGCTACGAAGCTGACGACGTGGATGACTGGTGCGCGAAGACCGAAGAAGGCCGATTGGCTTCTTACGGCCACACAGAATTTCAAAATTTCCGAGCGCGGCCTTGTTATACTTCGCGCGGCTATCTCGAATTTCAGAAACGTGTCATCTCGCGCGCTCTGGAATATGGCTGCGACGGCATCCACTTCGATAACACCAATGTTCCGGCCGAGCCCGGTTGCTGCAAATGCAAGCGCTGCGTCGAACTGTTTCGCAAATTCTTGGCGAAGAAATACGATCAGCGCACTGAGTCGGGACGCATTGCCGCGCTGGAGCGCTGGGGCCGCGCCAATCTCTCCTTTGCCAAAGAACCTTGGTATGATCATTCGAATCATCCTGTCATGCAACGCGAAATACTGGTGGCCAACCAGCAGGACTGGCTTCTTTTTCGCCAGGAGACGTTTCAGACCGCGCTTATTGAATGGGCCGAGTACATTCATAAACTCGGCGGCGCGGTGGAGTATAACGCTGGCAAAGGGTTTAATTCAAACTATCGCATGTTCTGCGCCATCAACGAGGAAGCGCTTTACCCTCACGCCGACATGCTCTTCAACGAAGGCGCGCTAGAACTGGGTTACAACCGCGTCGGTGCTCCGCACACGCGCATCCGCGAGCACAAAGTGGTTCAGAATTTCGACCTGCCGCTGATGACTTACAATCAGAATACACACATGCTGGCCGAAGCATTCTCGTTCAATCCGGGCATGGTCGGCTTATGGCTTATCGCCACCGATCCAGCGTTGGAAACAGAAAAATTGCGCTTTGTCCAATTTTATCATCAATACAAACCCTACCAGACCAAGCAAGTATCACTCGCTGAAGTCGCCATCCTGCTTGATAACGAATCTATCACTTTTTCGCAACTCGATACTCTGTTGGCGTTGTGTTCGCTGACGCAACTATTGCAGGAAGAAGCTGTTCCGTTCAATTTCATCTACAACAAAGATCTGGATGCTTTGACGCAATACAAACTGATCCTCATTCCTTCGATGCACTGCTTGAAAGAACGGGCCGCGGAGAAGCTTGGCACGTGGGCGCGCGCCGGCGGACGGCTGTTGACCACCGGCAAGACCGGGACGCGCGATGATTACTTCCGACTCCGCACCAAAGTGAAAACCATCCAGATACTCCAGGACATGTATCACGCGCGCCAAACCGAGAACGTCTTTACCGCGCTCACCGGTGAAGATTACTCGCAAGATTTCGTCAAGCCTGTCGGGATGGGCTTGGTCGCGCACATCCGCGAGTTGCAGTATTCATCCGCGCCCAATCTCGACACGCCCGATGAATGGCGAATCGAGGCCGAACACATTAATCGTCCGGTCAACAGCGTCGCCATTATGGCGGTCATCGCTCAACTGCTGCCGTCTCGAAATTTGCGCGTTACTTCAAAGCAAGACGTGCTGGTGGACTTGTGCAGACGAAAAGACACCGGCGAAGGCCTGGCGCACATATTCAATGTCTCATTTGCGAAAAATATAGAAGCCGCGGCCGCGGTCGAGATAATCTGGAGCGAGCCGGTAAAAAGTCTGACTTGGATTGCATATAATCGAGATGAGATGGATGTGCCGTTTGAGAAGACTGCCAATGGAGCGCGTTTTGAATTGCGCGCGATTAGGGAGTCTGCGGTAATTATCATTAACAAGAAAACTTATTAAGCCACAGAGGACACAGAGAAACTCATAAGCTTTTTCTTGCGGATGCCATTCTTGAAAACGTTAACGTTGAAGTCGATCAACAGGCACTCTTTATAATGAACGGATTCTAGCCATTTGCCGACATGAGCCTTTAATCCATCTCTGTGTCCTCTGTGGCTCTGTGGTGAATGATTACGAAATTTCTATATGCAAATTGAGTTGGAACCCAGTCGCACCCAGTGGGATTTGAAATGGCGGATGTTTGGCATTTCAATCCGTGTGCATCCGCTATTCTGGCTGATTGCGCTGCTCCTGAACTATCAGGAAAACCTCGATTTCAAGTATGTGGCGCTGGGTATCGTCTGCTTTTTTTTCTCGATTCTGCTTCACGAGTTTGGCCACGCGCTCTGTCAGCGCTTTTACGGCGACCGCAATAATCGTATCGTCCTGCACGCTCTGGGCGGCTTGGCGATCAGCCGCCACCAAATCACAGTCTGGCCGCGTATCGCGGTGTTGTTGTGGGGGCCGGGCGCCGAATTGTTGCTCGCTGCCGTAGTTTACGCCATCGGCGCCTCACAGTACGGAGTTAGGTTTCCGCTGGTTCCGTTTAATTCTATGGAACAATACGCGATGCTTATGCTCTTCTGGATCAACACGATCTGGGGCGTGGGGAATCTGCTGCCTATTTTCCCATTGGATGGCGGCCAGATTGCGCGTGAACTGGCGCGCTGGAAAGCGCCGCGCCGTGGAGACGCTTTTGCGTTTCAGATTTCCTTTTATGTCGCAATAGTCATTACGCTGTTGGTCATCGCCAAAGCGCTGTCGCCTTATCGCGCCAACAACGCGCTCGGCGATCTGTTTTCTATCCTGCTCTTTGGTATGCTGGCATATCAAAGCTACATGCTGCGCAAACGAATTCTGCAATACGGAGACGAGGAAGAAAAAGAAAGCTCGCGCTCGCCATGGGAACAGAATGACGACTGGTGGAAGCACGGTAAATGAATTACGAATTACGAATTACTAATTACTAATTACGAATTACGAATTACTAATTACTAATTAAAAATTGTCAATCGTCAATCGCAAGGCGTTTAACTCTTTTTCTGCTTGAGCGTGGTAGAGCGATTGCGCGGGCAGCGCTTCGAGAGCTTGGCGCGCCAACTGTAAGTGCTGTGATCGGTTTGCGACTGCGCCGATTTCTCCCAAACGACGATGCGCCAGGAACTCGATCCAGCAGGTAGTATCGTTTAGCAGTTCGGGGCGCGGGAGTTTCTGTAACTGCGCGAACAGATCGCGAGCGGCGGCAACGCAAATTAATGTTTCGTTGGCGAGACGTTCGGCATCCGCGACGGGAATCTGAGAATCGCGAGCGCGACCGATGCGCTCATCAGCCCGGCGCAGCGTTACTTCGGCCAGTATCAGCCGCGCGCGGTCGCGTTCTTTTACGAAGCGTGACCAGCGCGGTTCTTCAATCGCGGCTCGGCTGAAATTTTCCGCCTCATCCCAATTATCGTTCTCCAACTGTACTTCCGCTGCCGCGGTCAGCAATATCGCCGGCGAGTGAAAGAACTCGGGAAAATTCCAGCACTGTTGCGCGCAGCGCGTAGCCAGAGCGATTGTATCCGCGCAAAACTTTTGATTGATCTGGCGGCCTTCGCGCGCAGCTCGGTTCATGTCGCCGATTAACGTATTGGCCACGGCTGCGTGACCATAGCAGTTGGTCGGCGACCGGATGGCCGCGTCTCGCGCCACCGCCAACTCATTAGCGAACAATCGGCCGCGCCACAACCCAAAGACGCTGACTATCACAAACGATACAGCCCATAGTACTACAACGGACGTACCGCAGGCGTCCCGCTTGCTTCTCGCGATCGTATCGCAGGTGTCTCGCCTGCCTTTCGCATATAAATCGCCGCATTGGTCAGAGTAGGCAGGCGAGACGCCTGCGGTACGAGAAAACAGTCGCTGGAGTAATAACCAGACTGGCGAGATCACGATGCCTTGCCATCGCGTCAGCAAGCCCTCGATGCTCAACGCCAGCGCCAGCAGCAGAAAAGCAAGCCCAAAATACGCGTAGCGATCATACGCCGGGAATGACCAGAGCGATATGTTCAACATGGGACCGATAGCGGCGATCCAACCGATCGCTCCGAAAAAAAACAGGCGTCGCGTGCCAGCTCGCGCCGCATAAGCGCAGACGCCCGCGATGACTGCCAGCGTCAGCAGATTGCCAAAGAAATTCCAATCGCCGAAGCTGATCACACGGTTCATTTCGTGAAAAAAACTGGCTGTCCAAGGAAGCAGCGCTACTTGCAAATAGATCATGAGCGCGCCCGGCAGATTCAGCGCTGTGTCCCGCGTCGTCCAATTCAGTTCGTTTGGAGTAGCGAAACTCATGGCCCACAACGCCAACACAGCCAAAGCCGCCGCCACGACGATAAAC
>JAZDLP010000303.1:0-16988 GCA_043801885.1 Planctomycetota bacterium
TGCTTTCATACTTGTCGGCTTTACCTTCGTCAATCAACCCTTGAATCGCCTGATCATCGTCATTCTCTAATAGTTCAAATATCTTGTTGGTGTATTTCTTGCTGACATAGACATTGCCCTTATTAAATTCCTTGATAAACATTTCGTAGGAATGGATGAATCTATCCACAGAATTTTTAAAGGCAAAAAAACTACTTTCCAGCCTTTTTACTAAAAGAATTTTCATAAACTTACCCATGTTTTTCTGGGATAATTCTTCTGGTTGAGATATTTTATCCTTGTAATACAACATAGGCATATATCGGGCGTACTTAAACCTCTGAGCTATCAACTCAATCGTTTCATTAAAGATTTCATCTTCGTCTGTATTGAGTTCGTAAAAAAGCGGTTGCGGTTTTTCAACATCCGGGAAATTGAAATTTTGCTTTTTCAGGTCTTCGGCAAAATATTCTGTTATCTCGGCTCTGGTGCGGCGAACCATCAAGTATTTAAGCGCCTTTTCGCGGATTTCTTTAGCATTTTCCTTTACAATTTTAATGTATTCGGCATAATCCTGTTGACGGTCAAGGTCTTTTAGTTTCTTATCAAGGCTGTTAAAAAAACCTTCCAGGTCGGGAAGATTTGGGATAGTGCTTTTTCTTGCCTTTTGGAAGAGCTTGATCTGGCTTAGAATATCCTTTGGCGAGTTGTTGTAAGGCGTAGCGGTAACCAGAATAACCCGTTTACCACGGCAGATTTCAGCTAACTTTTCATAAGTGATGTTAGTTTCTGTCCTGAAGCGGTGGGCTTCGTCTATGATGATATTTGTGTATTTTTCTGTCCCTCTATTAATAATCTCATCTAATTTCCCAAGTGATTCAAAGTCTGCCGGAACCCTAAAGTCGGAGAAAATATTGGGCCAGGAACCGGGATTTGTTTTATCAAGAAGAAATGGAGGAGCTATGACCAGCGTCCTGCCATCAAGTTGACCGGCAAGCATTGCTGAAATATAGGTCTTTCCAACACCTACTACATCTGAAATAAAGACACCACCATATTCTAAAAGGATTTTTTTGGCATTCAAAACCGCCTGCTCCTGATACTCAAGCCTCATAAATTCCTGTGGGAGATATTTAAGAAAGAGTTCGTCGGTCTGACTGAGCTCATCCTTGAAGTATTCGTAAAGAAATTTTAGATAAAGCTGGTATGGGGTGATATTTTGATTGAGCCATGTTTTATCTGCTATTGTTTGGATATATTTCTCGCTAACATCAACTGAATCTTTCCAGAGTTCCTCAAATTTTTGTTTGGCAAATTCATAATCAACTCTGGTTTTCAACTCTACATTAAACTCAAGGTTGTCAACCAATCCTGCTTGGGTAAAATTACTGGAGCCGGTAATGACCCTGCCGATATCACGGTCGCCTTCGACAAAGGTCATAATGTAGAGTTTGGCGTGGATGTTCTGCGATGGGTATGCCTTGATTTCTAATTTTTTACCGCGAATCCATTCAATAAATTGGACAACGCCTTCTTCTACTTTTTGGTTGTCATCCGCATCCTCCATCTCTTTTTCTACCAGCCCTTCTATCTCCTGTTTTGCTTCTGCATGGGAAAACTGAAGATTCTGCTGGCTTTCTTTCAATAAGCTATATGTTTGTCTACCGGTACTTATGCCGATAAGGATTCTGATTTTCTCGGTCTTTTCTAATGATTTGTAAATAGCATGAAACCCGCTGGTATAAAAATATCCAACAAGGCAATCGAATAATCTTGTGTCTTTGATTAAAACCTCAAATCTTTGTTTAAGGGTTTGATTCTCTTTATTTGTAATAAAGGTAGTATCCGTATTCATTAAATTCCCTTCCTTATTCATACTCGCTTGATGTATCATCATAAGCAGTTGTATTCTTTACTAGAAAATTGGACAGTAGAACTATAGCCCTTGCCGCTTCAATTTATCCCGCAGCTTCTCGGCTTCGGTGTGTGTGCCGTCAACTTCCAACGCTTGCTCCACCGCACGCAACGCCGCCTTAAAATTGCCCAGTGCCTGCTCTACGCGCGCCAATGCGACCAGAGCTTCAACATCTTTGTCATCAAGCGCTACGGCAACGCCGTACTCTCTCGAAGCCAGCGTCAAGTTCTTCAACTCCTCATAAGCTCTACCGGCCAGCCGGTGCGCTTCGGAACAGTAAGGATCTATCTCGATATGAATCTGCGCAAATTCACTGGCGGCGTTGTAATCATTAAGTTGCATGGCTAACTTCAACCCCTTGAATGCGGCTTCGACATCTTCGGAGTTGATCTTCACCGTGTCGCGCCAGACATTCAACGCTTTATCCAGTTGCGGCGGTTCCAGATTTGCGTACAGATCAGGCAATTCATGATGCGGATTGTCCGGACCCACATAGCGCGGATATCTGGCTCGCGCCGCCTCGAAGGCTTCAATCGCTTTGGTGGCCCGGCCTTCTTTCTTATAGATTACTCCCAACTGACGCCAAGCCTCGAAGCTGCGTTCCGGGTCAAGGGCGGTCGAGTTCGCAAAATTCTGCTTGGCAGTCTCGTAGTCTTTCTTTTCAAAAGCGATCGCGCCCAGAACATTGAGCGCGTCAACGCACTTGGCGTCTTTGGCGCGCGCGCGATTGGCCAGCGCTTCCGCCGCGGCAAACTTGCGTTGCGCGAACTGGGCGAGCGCATAATCAGCCAAAGCTTGCGCGGGCGCATCTTCCGGCCTGGCGGCCAATTCAAGTTGAATCGTCGTCGGCAAATCGTACGTCGGTCGCAGCCGCACATCTTCAAAGAACTTCTTAGTGAAAGCAAGTTGTCCGGCGTTCAGTTCCTTTAATTCTCTGCCGGTCGCCGATACCAATGCGTCGGCAAGCTTTTTGCCATCGGCAAAGGCTTTTATCGCTTTCAAGTGCGCCTCGAATCCAAACGTCTGGTCAATGTATTCGATTACGTAGCGTCCGTGAACGTAGGCCATCAGTGGGTTGTCGCGAAAGTATTCGTTCATTGTATCAAGATTTTTGAGTTGGTTTCTGGCGATGGCGTTCACCATCATAAGATCGCTCTCGACACGACTGTCATTTTCCAGATAGGTTGAGAACGCTTCGGTGTACCAGCGCGGCACACGGAAGCGAGACAACTGCAAGACCATCACGTGGCCGAATTCATGCTCCAAAACCTTGCGCCAATTAAAAGGGGAATGATTGTTCTTTCCTTCGCGCGGCGAGACCACGGTACAAAGCTTGCCGAAACACACGCCTAGCGCGCCCAGATTGGGCAAGCCGACCGTGCGCGCCGCCTGATCCTGAAAGCTCGCGCACAATTCAATAGTCAGCGGCCCTTCCGGCTTGAAGTTAAATTTTTTGGTCTGCCATTCGTAAGCGCGCTCGGCCCATTCTTCCAGATACGGTCGGACAATAGCGGCCTCTTTGTTATAAAATTTCAGCGTGAAGTGTTCGGTCTTGGATTCAAGATAGACTGGCGGGACCTGTTGTTCCTGGTCGCCAATGATTTTGTCCAAGACCTTGATCATGTTCGAGGCCCAGACATTGAAGCGATTCTTGCCGAAGGCCTTAAGCAAAAGCTCCTTTCCCCGCTTCTCGCCATGCGCGCCTTGACGGGAAGTGTTCATCCCCAAACCGTAGTAGCCGCGCCAATTCTCCGGATCAAGATCAATGGCTTTTTGATAATACTGAGCCGCAATGTTGAAGTTGTGTTTTGTCTCCAGCATTTCTCCGATCTCGCAGTAGTAATCGGCGCACTTGGGATTGACCGCCAACGCGCGTTTCTCGATCTCCGCCGCTTTTTCCGGCTGAGACAGATCAAGGTAATAGAAGCTCAGCATGGCTAGGCCTTCAATGTGGTTGGGATTGACGGTCAATGCCACGTCAAGATGCTGCCTAGCTTCAGGATAACGGTCTTCTTCCAGATCCACCACAGCCGACAGCAGATTCGCTCCAACGTGGTTTGGGTTGACGGCCAGCGCCTCACGTAGAAGTTTCTCAACGTCATCCAACTTGTGCTTAGTCTGCAAGATGATGGCGGCTTGACCGACGAGCGCGTCGGGCAAATGAGGGCGTATCTGGAGCGCGTCAGCGTAACGTTTGGCGGCAAAGTCAAAATGATATTTTTCATGCGCCAGACGCGCGGACCAGAGGAATATCTCCGGATTCCGCTGTCTCCGGTTTTGAGCGAGACTTTCGGCCATTAAAAATCCGGTCTCAAAGGCGGTCTTTGGGTCGTCGTCCTGAAAGCCCAGCGCGATGTAAGCCAGTTCGAGCGGATCTTTGACGTCGTCCGAGTTGAAGTAGTCTTTTTTCGTTTCGTAGAGATTGAAGAAATGGTCCGCTGTCTTTCGCAGTGTTTCGCGGTCGCCAAGAGCGCGGAGCGTCATTGAACGCAATGCCCAGGCGCGTTCGTTATCAAGTTGGTCGGCGATGATTTTGTCGTAGATTTCTTTGGCATCCCGATAGTTGCCAGTGTCGTAGTTCATATCAGCTTTGAGCAGAAAAACGTCCGTATCTTTTGGATCAGATTTTAGCAAGTCGGCGCACACATCACGCGCTTCAGTGACCTTGCCCATAATGCGCAGCGCCTCGATCAGCGCCAACGCCGTCTGTCGCCGTTCAGTCGTTCCTGCGAGCAGCTTTGGCAGCGCCTTCTGCGCCAACTCCACGGCTTCCGAGTACTTGCCGGCATCAATATTCTCTCGAACCCAGGCGCGGACATCATCATCTCCGGCAGCAAGCGAACCGATCAGCGCCACGCTTAATAATACAACTAATGATGAATGACGAAGGATGAAGGATGAAGGATGAAGGATGAGTAACAACATAAGCTTCTGTTCCGATTCAGTCGGAAATGGAGAAAAGTGTCTCGACGTGCAATTATACTCTGCGCGAGCGAAAAACCAGTTTTTTACTCAGTGGTCCCGCTATTTTACGTTTCGCATTTCGGACTTTACATTTAGTTTATAAATATGCCTAAGGCGATTCAATTCTTCCGTTCGGTTCCGCGCTGGTTGCTAGTGCGCGCGCTCGCTGCGCGCTGGCCGGCGGCGGCCAGCGGAGCGCTCTCCTGCATTCGGCTAAGCGACGTCGCGCCGCCGCCGCTGCCTACGCCGGAATGGGTGCGGATCAAGCCGCGGTTGAGTGGCATCTGCGGATCAGATTTGTCGGCTATCGCCTGCAAGGGTAGTCCATATTTTTCGCCGTTCATATCTACGCCGTTTGTTCTCGGGCACGAACTGGTCGGAAATCTCGTCGAGATCGGCGGTGGCGTGCCGAGCCAATGGAAAAGCGGAATGAGAGTGGTTATTGAACCGGCGTTGAACTGTGAAGTGCGCGGCATTCATCCGCCGTGCAAGCCCTGCGCCATCGGCCATTACGCGCACTGCGAGAATATTCTGAAAGGCAGCATCCAAGGCGGCATTCAGACCGGCTATTGCGCGAGCACGGGCGGCGGATGGAGCGACGCGACCGTCGTCGCGCATCATTCACAACTGCATGCGGTGCCGGAGAATCTCAGCGACGAGCTGGCGGCGCTGGCCGAACCGTTGGCCTGCGCTACGCATATCGCCTTAAAAGCTCCGCGAGATAAGCATTCAACGCTGCTGGTATTGGGCTGCGGCACACTCGGTCTTCTGACCATCGGCGCGTACCGATTGTCCGGCGGTCAAGGCACCGTTCTGGCATCGGCGTGGTTTGAGCCACAGGCCGAAATGGCGCGCGATTTGGGCGCCGATGACATTTTCACCGGCCGCGGCTGCGAGAACCTCTATAAGTGGGTGCTGGAGCGCACATCGTCTGCAAAGCCGCAGCTTTATCATCCGGAGCTTGGCAAACCCATCGCGCTTGGCGGCGCCGACTGCGTTCTCGATTGCGTCGCTTCCAGCCAGACTCTTGACGACGCCATGCGCCTGACACGTCCGCGCGGTATGTCAATCATTGCCGGCATGCCGGGTATTCCGCAAGGGATTGATTGGACCAGCGTCTGGTATAAAGAGTTGCGTGTGCAAGGCGCTTACGCATATGGTTGGGAAAACCTCGACGGCGGCGATCACGTCAAAACTATGCAACTGGCACTTTCGTATCTCAGCCAAAAAGGCGCTGTGCTGCAGAAATTAGTGAACCGGCGCTATGAGCTGGCCGACTACCGAGCCGCGCTGGCGGACGCGTTTGACGCGGGTCGCTCCGGAGCGTTTAAGACCGTGTTTGAACTGACGTAGAGACCCATCATGCACAACATTGATCCCGAAGGGCTTGTTAAAATCGTTGAGCGCCATGACGGTCCGCTGTTTCTGGCCAACGGAGAACGGTTTGTCTTCGTTAAAGCACCTGTCGGCACACGAGTGCTTTATCCTCGCCCGCCCTTGCCCGCTTTTGAGAATCTCCGCGCAGAGGTTGAGCGCGCGATTGATAATCCCGTCGGCATGGACCCGCTGCGCGCGCACTTGAAACCAGGAATGAAAGTAACCATCGCCTTCGACGATATTTCGCTCTCGCTGCCAAAACAATGCTCGCCCGATTGCCGCCAGGTAATCTTGGAAACGCTGCTGGACCGTCTGGCCGCCGCTGGTGTGAACGACATTCACTTGGTCGTCGCCGTCTGCCTGCACCGCCACATGCACGACTGGGAGTTGAAAGAACTTGTCGGTCGGAAGATTTTCAACGCGCATTGGCGCTCACGAACGCTCTACAATTACGACGCCGAAGACAAAGACGATAACATCGTTCTGGGCCGGACCGATCATGGCGAGATAGTCGAGATTCACAAACGATCAGCCACGTCCGATCTGCTGATTTACGTCAATTTGAATCTGATCGCGCTGAACGGCGGGCACAAATCCGTGGGTGTCGGACTGGCTACGTACCGCTGTGTGCGTTCCAATCACAACTATGACCACCAATGCAATTCACGCAGTTTTAATGATCCGCCGCGCAGCAAGATGCATCAAGCCATTGATCGCATCGGTCGTTACGTGAAACAACATGTCAAGATTTTTCATATCGAGACCACGGTGAATACCAATATGTTCCCTTGGTATCTAAGCTACATGCAGACGCCGGAGACTGGCTGGTCGCTGCTTGACAAGATCAACGCGCGCGTGAATAAACATTTTCTGGATTGCACTCCGCTGGCGTTCAACCGCAAAATATTCTTCTCCATCAAATCACCCTACGGAGTTACCAGCATTCAGGCGGGCGACACCGACCCGGTCCACGCGCTGACGTTAAAAAATGTTTACCAACAGCAGTTGATCGAAATCAATGGGCAGTCGGACATCGTGGTCATGCCTATTCCATACGTCATGCCCTACAGCGTCCATTCGGTGATGAATCCCATTCTGGTATATTCGATGGGATTGGGCTACATGTTCAATTTCTATCGCAATCAGCCGCTCGTAAAAAAAGGTGGCACACTGATTCTCATTCACCCGCTGGAGAAAAAGTTCGATCCGGTGCATCATCCGAGTTACATTGAGCTTTTCGAGAATCTAAAGCAGACTCGCGACCCGTACGAAGTGGACCGTCGCTGGGGCGATCAATTCGCTACGGATGAACGCTATATTCAGGCTTACCGTTTCCGCAATGCGTACCACGGCTTTCATCCGATCTCGATGTGGAATTGGGGCAGTCATGGCATGGAACACTGCGGTCAGGTGATCGCGGTTAATCCGCAAAGTCCGGAGGCTGCGGCGCAACTGGGGTGGCAAACGGCGCCGACAGTGGAAGAGGCGATCCAAATGGGCCGCAGCAAGCATGGTCCGTCAGCCACGATCTCGGTGGTGCACACTCCACCGATCGCCATGTGGGATGTAAAATAAAGTGATGAGTGATGAATAGAAAATTTTGTAACCGTTCACCACGGAGACCCATTCGAGGCCAAGCCGCAACAAAAAGGCGTTGTTGACGGGGGGACAAGGGGACGGGGAGACGGGAAGACACAGCTTTTGCCCAAAAGTCGCCAAAAAATCTTTGCGCTACGCAAAGATTTTGACGGTTAGTAGTACAGAGAAACTTATAAGATTCTTCTCTGGGTAATATCATCGAGAATTTGGATATTGAAGTTGATCAGCAGTTACTTTCATACGCGGATTCAAATATCCCAACATCACAACTTTGCGAATCTCGATAGAGTAGTTTATGATTTTTTATTGTTCAATTTCATCTCCGTGTCTCTGTGTCTCTGTGGTGAACACTTTTCGTGGTGAACGGTTACGATTTTCTAATCATTGCTAATCCTGTCTCGGGCGCGCGTGCTGCGCCCCAGTTGGCGACGCGCGTCAAAGAATTGCTCAAACGCGGTGGCCGTTCGGTTGAACTCAAACTCACCACTGCGCGCGGCCAAGCTGCGTTGCTGACTGCTGAGGCCGTCGTGCGAAGCGTCAAGACTGTCATCGGCTGTGGCGGCGACGGCACATTGCAAGAGATCGCCACAGCTTTGGATGGCAGCGCCACTAGTCTGGGAATCCTGCCGAGCGGCCGCTGCAATGATTTTGCGCTCGCGCTGGGTCTGAATAATAAATTATCGCCGGAAGAACTCGCCGGCATTCTTCTGGCCGGCCGGCGCCGAATAGTTGATCTTGGCGCCATGGCTGCGCGGCGTTTTCTAACTGTCGCTACGCTCGGCTTTGATTCCGAAGTCAGCCGCTTCGTCGAGACGCGCGATCTCTGGCTAAAAGGCGCCCCCGCGTATCTCTATGGCGTCGCGCGTGTGCTGCTTACTTTCAAAGCGCCGCTGGTGAAATTAAAAGGCGACTTTGGCGTGTTCGAAGGGCGAATATTGCTGGCGGCGACAGGCAATTCGCCCTGCTACGGCGGCGCGCTGCGTATTACGCCTGATGCGAAACTGGACGACGGTGTGTTCCAGATTTGCGTGGTTGGCGAAGTATCGAAATTCACCGTCTTGCGCATCATGCCGCGCGTGATGAATGGTACGCATACTTCGCATCCAGCGGTAAAAATGCTACAAACACGCAGTTTGGAAATCGAGACACCCGAGCGGCCTATGTGGATATGCGCCGACGGTGAATCGTTAGGTCAGACCCCCTGCAAGCTGGAAGTTCGTCCCGGCGCGTTGCAAGTGCTCGTGTAGTCAGCGCAAGCGCAAAAAAGAACGCAAAGCTTCCGCCTACTCCGCGAATAATCGGATTAGCAAAAACACTCAACGCCAGCGCGCCGACGCCAGTACCAAACGCCGCCAGCGCCAACATCGCCAATAAATTTTGCTCGTCATCTGCGACCATAGTAAAAGCGCCATGCGCGGATAAAATCCAACTGCCAAATAGAAACAGAATAAGCAGCAATCCTGGCGCACCCAGCTCGACGGTGAGCGTCTCTAAAAAACCAAATGTAAACGGCTCATCTGCTTCCATATCGAAAACGGCTTCGTCATCGGTACCATGACCTGGTTTTGGATATTCGTTTTTATAGAAGCCGTTAATGTGGCGTTGATACTGTCCGGCGCCGACACCGGTCTGCCAGTTCGGCGCGCTGGTTTTGTCGTGAGGATTGGATGGGGCGACGAGCAAGTCTAACGCCGCTTGATGGCGTCGCAGGCGCGCGGTCGGCTTGATGTCCTTTTTATCCTCCGCATAAAAAGCCAGACCACGACTGAGTATATTGGCGTTCTGTCTAGGCAAGTGAGGCAAGATCACGCCGACGATCAGCGCAAGCAGACTCAGAGCTAGCAATCCGGTCAATTTGGAGCGTTTGACGGCATAAGCGACGGCCACGGCGACTATGCCTGCGCTCGCGCCCACAAAGCCGCCCGCAGCCAGTGTGACGCAGAGCGCCACGAACACCAGACTAAACGCAGCCCAACGCACAGCGACATCTTTATCCATTAAAGCGAAAGCGGTGGCGACCGGCACCAACAACGCCACGTGAGCGCCCAGTATGCCGCGGAAATCGTACCAGCCCGCGACTCGAATATGGCTGGCGCCGCCGAGCGCCTGAGTGGGATATTTCGGATTATATGGCAATCCCACCGGCCCCGCATATTGCATCAACGCCAGTAACAGGCAAAGACTGAAACTAGCGCCCAGAATCAGACTCAAGCGACGAAACTCCGCCGCGCTGTCGGCGATATTCTGAAAGACCCACACGGCGATTACGCCGAACAAAAGCGGATTCCAACATGCCTTGGCCCACACTTTCAACATATCGCTGCTCGGAAAAGAATCATGACTGAGCCACAGGCATGAAAGCAGAGCCACCGCCACCCAGAGCACACCCGAAATCGGAGGCCATCTAAACCGCGCCCACGGTTTGCGCGTGATCAGATCATAGATTAAAAGCAACGCCAGAATGGGCAGCAGCGCATCAAGCGGCGAGAAATAAGTGCGCGCGCCCGCGCCCGCCAATTTCTCGATGTTGATGCTGATGGGCATTAACGCGACTGTGACGTAGGCCAGGTAACGGCGCCAAGCGGGTAGAGTGAGCGATAATGTCGGCTTGGTTTCGATCACATTTATACCATAAATATGTTCTAGTGGCTTATGAACATAAGTCTGCGCTTCGTGTTATTCAATGTTTTTTCAGGACTTCTTGTGATGTTGTGAATAAGTTTCTCGTCATCTGCGCAGCGCTCTATTGCAGTCATGCCATTTTGTGATAAACTTTTTTTAATTATTGAGTCCAGTATAACGAATACAACTTGTAGCGCAGGCGTCCTCGCCTGCACAGCACACAGGCTGCATTTCTTTAGCTATACTGGACTCAATAAACGTCTCATGGATGTTTTTATTCAGATTTCCGGGTGGTGTAATGGCAACACTAGGGACTTTGGTTCCCTCATTCTAGGTTCGAATCCTAGCCCGGAAACCAATCTGGAGCTTAACGATGATTCTAGTTTTTCGTCGAGGCTGTTCGAGAAATGAAGTAACGCATGCTGAAGAGCGTCTGAAGGAAATTGGGCTGGAGCCGCATACGTTGTTTGGCGTGGAGCGCACGGTGATCGCGGCTATCGGCGACGAACGTATCACCAGCGTCGAAGAACTCTCTTCTATCCCCGGAGTCGAAAAAGTACTGCCGATCCTGGCTCCGTACAAGTTAGCCAGTCGCGAACTGAACTCAGCATCGTCAGTCTTCGATATCGGGGGAGACGAGTGTGAGATCAAACCGTGCTCGAATCGAGTCACTTTCGGCGGCAAGTTCATTCCCATAATCGCCGGGCCTTGCTCCGTTGAAAGCCGCTCGCAAATTCTGGAAGTAGCGCACGCGGTGAAAGCCGCTGGGGCCAGCGCGCTGCGAGCCGGCGCGTTCAAGCCGCGCACTAGTCCATATCAGTTTCAGGGACTGGCCGAAGAAGGATTGGAATACCTGGCCGAAGCGCGCGCCGCAACTGGCCTGCCAGTGGTGACTGAGGTTATAACGCCGACTGATGTGCCGCTAGTCGCTAAATACGCCGACTGTCTGCAGATCGGTACTCGCAATATGCAAAACTTCCTATTGCTGCGCGCCTGCGGTTTGATCGGTACGCCGGTATTGCTGAAGCGCGGCATGTCCGCTACGCTGGAAGAGTACCTGCTCGCCGCCGAATATATTTTAACCAACGGCAATCAACGAGTAATGCTCTGCGAACGCGGCATACGCACTTTCGAGCAGCACGTGCGAAACACATTTGCCTTGGCGACCATTCCTGCATTGAAAGAGAAAACACATCTGCCGGTGCTGGCTGATCCCAGTCATGGAACTGGTGTGCGCAGCCTGGTCGCGCCTATGACTCGCGCGGCGATTGCCTGTGGCGCCGATGGCATATTGATCGAAGTCGCCATTGATCCGGAGAAAGCGCTCACGGATGGCGCGCAGACGATCAGCATTAAAGATTTTGAAAAAATGATGAAAGAATGTCGCGCCGTGGCGGAAGCAGTCGGACGCGCGATGTAGCAATGTAGCCAAATCGTCCTTAAGATTCGTCGTAATTTTGCCGAAACTAATACTAGACCATTAACAACGCAAATCTTCGCGGCGTGCGAAGAAAAGCGTAGTGGCACACACTTGACCGTGAACGATTGTGTTTTAGGAGAAACTATGGCGCGTAATAAATCCGTAGAGAAGAAAAAGCCTGTCCGAGTAGCGGCTGGGCCCGCGGCACCGGGTTTTGCGCGATCAATGGGCGAGAACACCGGACGACTCTTGCGACCACTGCTGCCGCTGCTGGTCTTCACCCTAGTCGTCACCGGCATCTCGTTGGCGCTGTGGTATCCGGTCTATGGCGATGCGTGGGGCCTGTCCACCAGTCACAAATCAGCCGTAGCGAATCGCGGATATTTGACCGTCGTCGCGCTCCGGCAAGCCGTACTGAGCCAGACGCGTCCAGTTTGGATTTCCAGAGAAGACTTCGAGCAAGTCGCTAATCTGGGTCAGTTCGCCGCGCAACGCAGTCTCTTTGAACCTAATCTGAGTCGTGAGCTGGCGCAAAAGTATGAGACCAATCCATGGGTGGAGCGAGTGCAAGTGGTGCGACTGCGTTATCCGGCGCAAGTCAAACTACAGATTGAATGGCGCAAGCCTGCGGCACGCGTCAACCAGAGTAATTTGGTGCTGGATCGACACGGCTATGTGCTGAACCTGATGTGTGATGGTCCAGCCGCGCGAGATATCCCGCGCATCTCCGGTCTGACGTGCGGTCGCGCTGAAGTAGGCAAGCGTATGCCGGAGAAGGAACTATTAGACGCGCTGGGACTTCTGGCAGTAATCAAAGACGCGCTGGTCTTCTCGCCTGGAAATTTAAAAGTAGCCGACATTGTTCGGGAGCCATCCGGTATGTGGCGCGTGGTCACTGATCGTGGGCCGATGATATACTGGGGCGCATTTACTGATGATCCGCCGATGGATGAGCCGCGCACGCGCGAAAAGGCCGATTTGCTGCGTCGTCGGTTATGCGAATGCAAAGATCCAAGCTCACTGGAATATATCAAAGTCTATCACGCCAGCGCGCCGTTCAAACCGCGTGTGGCAAGCAGTTCGCTTAACGGCAATACTGCGACGCTGATATCGCGACGGTAGAAGGCGAGGGGCGAAGGGCGAAGGGCGAGGGGCGAAGGGTGAGGGGCGAAGGGCGAGGGGTAGCGATTGGCAACTATGCTTTTTCGATCCGTCCGATCCGTCCGATCCGTCCGATCCGTCCGATTGAAGAGTGGTTGAACGGGCACGAAAAGTGTTGCTTTGATTTGATCCAGGTCATCGTTTTTTAGGCGAAGCCCATGCGCGTGTCACGATCCATCGCTTCATATTATTCTTGGTTGAATTCGCGTGACGAACCCGACATTGTGGTCGCGGTGGATGTCGGCAGCGCTCGAGTCGGCTGCGTGATCGCTGAACTCGGACCGGATCGGCCGACGGTGTTAGCGGCGGAGTCGGCGGCCAGTTATGGCATTCGCGCTGGCGAGGTCATAAATCTCAAGCGCGCCGGCGAAGCAATCAGCATTGCGATTGAAGCCGCTGCGGACCGCGCCGAGACTGACGTTAAGACCGTCGTCGTAGGATTCTCCGGCGACGTCAAAATTTCGTCCGCCAAAGCTGCGCTGGAACTTGATCGCGAACGGCGCATGGTACTCGCCTCCGATTTGGCGCGTTTGAAGTCCGGTGTGGTGCCCGAAGTCGGCGCCGGCCGACGCATCATCCATCGTTTTGACGGGCCCTATAGCGTAGGCGATCTGCAGGGTGTGGATTATCCCGAAGGACTCATCGGCGACCGACTGGAGATGCAGGCTGCTTTTCTGTCCGCGGACGGCGACCGTCTGGACAATCTATTGCGAGCGGTACGGTCGGCTGAAGTCGAGATCGAAGCGGTGGCATTGGAACCGATGGCCTGTTCGCTGGGCGCGTTGGTTGAAGATGAACGCGCGTTGGGCGCCGCAGTGTTAGACTTGGGCGCCGGCGCGTTCCGCGGTGCGCTGTGGGAAGGCGGACGACTAAAACAGATTCACACCGTGGGCCGCGAAATACCCGGCGTACAGTCTGGTTCCGGCCGCTATGCCGTCGGCGCGGCGCTGGGCATCAATGGCATGGAAGCGGTGGTCTTGGCGTTGTCGCGACGGTTTCGCATCGCTACGGTCACCGCCGAACGACTACTACGCAGTCATGGCGCGCTAAGCGAGGACGTTCTGGCAACTCTACCACCCACCGTGGAAGTCGCGGCTGTGGACGGCCTGAGCAGCGTTCGTATCGAAACCAAAGAACTTTCGCAGACTCTCGAAGAACTTCTGGTTCCTGCAATCCGTTCCTTGCGTGAAGGGCTTTTTGGAGGTTCCGCAGGTCATGTCGTGAGCATTGTTTTGACCGGCGGCGGCGCACGCATCAAAGGTCTTCCGACGTGGATCTCCAAACGTTTCGGCAATGCGCCTGTGCGACTGGGCGCGCCTGGTTGGAAAGTGAACGAGTCCGCGTCAATGCCGCCAGAGCTGCTGGATTGTTGTGGCTGCTCGTTGGCCGGTCTGATCGCTCTCGCCGCCGAAGGTCGCGCGCGCTTGCGCTATCACGGCGGCGCGTCGCTAATCCGCAGTGTAGGGAACGGGCTGCGAAAATTTGTAGCTTCGCTATAAGCGCACAACGTCGGAAACCAACCGGTAAGCAATAACCCAATTTATCGACACTGTAGCACGGAAATCGGCCACTATCTGTTTCTCCCCCTTGAAATGGGGGGGACAGGGGGGGTGAGAGTGGGCAACTGGAACACCCCCCCCTTGCCCCCCTTTTTAAGGGGGGGGGAATTCCCGACTTCGCTACTACAGTGTCCAATTTAAGGAGTATTTTGTGATTTTAGCGTTAATCAATAACAGAGGCGGCGTAGCCAAAACCACGACGTCAGTGAGTTTGGCGGGAGCTTTGGCCGGCGAAAATCAGCGAGTATTGCTGGTGGATATGGACAGTCAGGCTGCGGCCAGTTTGTCGCTGGGACTGCGGCGAGCTGAGCTGAAACCGTCCATTGCCGACGTGCTGCTGCATAACGAACCTATTCGCAATGTGATCCGCAAAACCAGAGTAACGGGGCTGGATCTGATCGTCGGTTCCAACGAACTGGCCGGCGCGGACGTGGCGATGGCGTCTATGCTGGCTCGTGAAGCGAAACTGAAGAAAGCGTTCGACATCATTCTGGATGATTATGCATCCATCATCATTGACTGTCCGCCCAGCCTTTCGCTGTTATCCATCAACGCGTTGCTAGCGGCGGACTATTACATTGTGCCCGTAACGTTGCAGTATCTCACGCTGGGCGGATTAGCCAGCCTGGTTCAGGAGGTCAACAGTTTGTGCGACTGCCATTCCGGTTCGGTCGCGCATCTGATGGGTTTCGTGCTGACCATGGTTGATTATCGCAATCGCACTACTGCGAATCTCATCAATTCCGTGCGCGCTAACTGGAAGGACAATATCTTTAAGACCGAGGTTCGCGTAAATGTGAAGCTGGCGGAAGCGCCCACATATGGCCAGACAATTTTCGAATATGCGCCCAAGAGCACCGGCGCCAAGTCATATCTGCAACTAGCTAAGGAAGTCGTCCAACGCTGGAATAGTGCTCGCGTGGAAGAGGACGAAGAAGTATCCGTAGCGACTCAACCATCACCGCCGCAAGAAGCCTTGACGGCGATAAAGCCAGAAATGATTACCCTCCAATCAAGCTCTGCATAAAATTATTGAATATTTTTGCGGCGGCAGTAATGAAGTCAAGGATTGGAGTGGCGCCGATCACATTGTAAGCTGGCGGCGTGATCGGTCCGGTCGCGCCGTGCATGAACCAAAAAGCAAAGTTGCGCAGCGCCGGATCGAAAAAAACTATGATCAGCGCGGCGGCCGCCAGCGATGGCCCGAACGGCACATAATGCCCCTGATAGACTTCCTGTTTTTCGCCGGTCGGCTGTTCCACAATGTTGCCCTGCGGCAGCATGTCAATGCGAGATAAATATTTTAAAAACATTGACGCGAAGACTAACGTCAGGCCGATCAAAAACATAAACGCTACGGGCAGCAGTCGTGCGTCATACTGATAGGCCAGTGTCATTCGCGCTGATTCGCCGGTTTTTATCTCTTCCAGCGTGGGCGTCAAATAAGCCCCAAAAGTCAACATACTGCGCTCATATAACATGGCCGAGGCGATTAGCACGACCACGCCCATGACCAAAAGCAGCCAGAAACACGGCAATTCGGACTGTGGCTCCACATTCTCCGTATTCGACGGCAGATCGTAGGTTGGTTGCCAGGGCTGGTATTTGTCGCCCAATCGTCGCTGTTGGAAGGACTCCCATAAAATTTTAGCGATGCCGGTGAAACTGCCGATGAATACGCTCACGAAGAGCGTCAGCAGCACCGCTTTCCAGCCTAGCAGCGCGCCGATCATGCCCATCAAGTGTACGTCGCCCAATCCCATGCCTTCTTTCGGGCGAGACTTGTGGCCGAACAGTCTCGGCACGAAGAAGGTGACGACAAGCACAGCAAATCCGACAATCCAGAGCAATCCGGCGCCGAGGACAAAACCAGTGAAAATATCTATCAGCGAGTTGAAATAAGGATTGATCGTCCAGCTTGTCGCCGAAGCGTGCAGTTCCGGGAAGATCAACCCCAGAACAAGCGCCGCGATTATGCCCGCACGCGTGGTGGCCGCTGGTATCAGCCAAGTTTCAAGATCGGCCACAGAGAGTAGAACCAGATCAACAATCAGAAACAATTGTACAATGAAGATCGCTAACAGCCGCCACCAATAAAAATTGAACTCTTGTCCGAAATAGTCTCTCTGGTAATACTTCGACAAGCCTTCGTTGAGCACGAAGAACTGATAAGCGGCGGCCACAAACAGCGCGGCCACGAATAACTCGACCAGCAAGTATCGAATTCCGATGGAAGCTTTGCAGTGATGACAACGGCCCAGCAGCGCGAGGTAACTAATGATGGGGATATTCTCGTAACAGGCCAATTGCGCTTTACAGGATGGACAAAATGAGCGAGTCTGCGTGATTGTGGAGATGTCGCGCGGCAGTCGGTAGGACGCCATGTTGACGT